>NZ_JAENWL010000002.1 GCF_016650095.1 Clostridium sp.
AACTAATCTTTTGTTAATATTACTATAGATACCACTATGACAATACTTCCAATTATAATCCTAGTTGATATTGGCTCTCCAAAAATAAGTATTCCTAGTATAAGCCCAACAATGGGCTCAAGAGTACTAAAAATTGTAGCCTTAGATGGCCCTACTATTCTAACCCCTTCTAAAAATGCCATTAAAGCCACAACTGTTGATATGAATGCCAATAATAAAATGGCCACAAGTGCATAAAAATGAATATGCATATTAAAATTGTTAGTAGTAATTGCAGCTATTAACATCACAACAGCAGATGCACATGAAATATAAAAAGTTAAAACATAACTGTTGATGACTTTAATCTCTTTGAGAGACGCACCTAGAACATATAATGAATATAGTACTGCTGCAGTACCTGCGAGCATTATTCCATTTAAATTAAAGCTAACACTTCCCATATCAATTAAAATATAAATCCCTACTAAAGACATAACTAAAGAAATAATTTTTCTAGCATACATTTTTTCTTTATAAAACACAAATGATAACAAAGTAACAATAGCAGGATGCATATATAAAATCATGCTAGACATACCAATACTTATATAATTGTATGAACTAAATACACATAAAGAAGTAAGTGTATATCCAAACATGCCTATTATTAATACTAAAACCAATTGCCTTCTAGTTAATTTAATTGATATACCTTTAGTTTTGAGATAATAAAGAAGCATAATCGCTGCAAAAAAGAACCTAAGAAATAGGGTGGTATAGGTATTTGCGCCTCCTATATATGATAGTTTTGCTAGTATTGGCATAATACCAAAAGCAGTAGCAGATAAAATAATATATAAAATTCCTTTTGTTTTTTCCATAGTATAATCCTCCTTGTTATCAGGGACATTCAAGTAAATAACAAGTCAGATACTAGTTTATTTCGCGACATACGACCTCTGCAGAATCTGCTGATAGTATAACTATCAACAGAACCTGCCTCCTAGTCTTTCGCGAAATATCCGTCGCATCTTTGACTTGTTATTTATTTTCATGCCCCTTATATAAAACATCTGAAAATAATTATCAATATAATAACTACTGAAATTGTACCACCTTTCTGGAAATATTACATCATTTTATATGAACTAGTAAATTATGGAGCTAATATTTAACTGTTAGCTCTATTATTAAATAAGGCCCTACGATTGCATCCGCAACCGTAGGGCCTTACAAAAGAACTTTAAAAGCACATTTTACTTACCATTATAAGCATTATCCCAAGTGTTTAAAAACACAAAATCCTTTATATCTTTTTTATCGTTATGCTCCTTGCTTTCAGCAATTTCTCCAATAGGTGTCATGGCAACTACTTTGTAATTTTGTGGAATGGACAAGGTTTTTTTAATAATATCCTCGTCAATTGCAGCAATCCAACAAGTTCCATATCCCTCATTAGTAGCTGATAAAACAAAATGCTCCATAGCTATGGCACTATCCACTAAATAGAACTCTTTGTTTTCTACTTCCCCAGAAGCACCTGGGTCTGCTACTACAACTGCAGTCATTGGTGAATCAATTATTGACTGTGCTGCTGAATTATCCTTATTCATTATAGCTTTAGAAATTTGTTCTAGTTCCCTTTTTTCATCAACTAGAATAAATCTGTAAGAAGTATTATTTTTCCATGAAGGCGACATCATAGCCGCATTAATCATTCGAGCTAATTTTTCTCTATCTATTGGGGTATTATTAAATTTTTTAATACTTTTTCTTGTTTGGACTACATCGTAAAATTCCATATAATCACGCTCCTTCATTTTTAGTATGCGTAATTATTTCTTAAATAATGTACTTATCTTTTTATAATTTTCTTTTTAAATATATCCCACAAATACGTACATTCTTCAATTTTTAAAAGGTATGTTAGAGCGAAATATAATAGTATTCCTACAGTCGCACATAGAAGTAACATCATTAAGTTTACAATAAAAGTTGAAGCCATATTGATTATAAATATCTTTTTAATAAAGTACACTACAACTCCCATAATAATAGATGCTATAGAAATTTTTCCTACAGTTTTAAGAATAGATCTAAAATTGATTCCCTTAAATTTCTTATTCATCTGAATTAGCAACATTACGGTGATAATTACAGAGGAAATAGATGAGGATAGTGTTAGTCCAGGCACTGACATATACCTATATAAAACTGCACTAAAAACAATGTTTGTTATTACTCCCACCACGCTATAAACCATTGGTGTTTTGGTGTCCTTTGCAGAGTAAAATGCTCTATTTAATATGTCTCGAACCCCATAAGCTATCATAGTTGGTGAATAGAATATTAATGCTGTAGAAACTAAGTTAACATCACTTACTGTAAATTTACCTCTTAAAAATAATACACTAATTATTGGTTTTCTTAATATAACAATTGCAAGTGCTGCTGGTATCATAACTAAATTTATTATATTAATTGATTTAACGAATGATTTCTTATACTCAGCATGATTATTTTGAACTATTAAGGTAGACAGTATTGGATATACTATCATAGAAACTGCTACCGCAAAAACTTCGTATGTAAGCAGTGTTACTTTATTTGCAGCTTCAAGAATTGAAGCTGCTCCTTCATATAAGCCCATTGCAAAGGATCTATTTATAAATAAATTAAATTGCATGGTTGCTGTGCTTATTATTATGGGAATCATTAATAAAAACATCTTCTGGAGGTCCTTATTCTTAAGGTTCACTTCTAATTTATACCTGTATCCTAGCTTTTTAAACTTTGGAACATTAATTATGAATTGCACAAAAAAAGCTAGTACCGTTGTAATTGCAAAGCCTGTAAGACCAAATTTATCAACAAATAAGCTTAAATAAATTATATATATTAAGCTTGCAGATGCTGCCATAGCAGCCGGAATAGAGAATTCTTTGTGAGCTTGAAGTGTTCCTGCCACAATACCTTGAAGAGTTAAAAATAACACTGATAAGAACATTATCCTAAGTATTTTCACGGTTTGGGCAAATATAATCGGGTCCTTAGATAAATCGTTTGCAAAAAAATACACTATATAATAGGAACATAATATACCAATCCCAGTGATAATTACGGTTAATATCATGGAAACATTAGTCACGTTATTTACAAAACTATTTCGCTCATCTAATTCTTTTGTCTCAATATATTCCGTTAGAATGGGTATTATAGTAGTACTGAGTCCATATCCTAAACTAGTAAATAGAAATACTACACCAAAACACCATACATATATATCTGTTGAATAAGATGTTCCGAATTTAGCAAACATTAAGCTATCGCGTACAATAGCTAGCATCTTTCCAATTATTACAAATAAAATTACAATCATTGAACTTTTTAAAACTTTGTTATCTCTCATGGTACACTCCATTTTTTATAAATTTTAATAATCTATTTATTAATTTTTAATATGCTTTTATAAATTTCATAATAATTATCCCGAAAATTTTCTATAGTAAAATTATTTACAATAATCTTATATAAATTTTCACCTTTTACATTTAAATTACTCTTATCTAAATAAGCCTCTTTCATAGCTTTGTAAATATCTTCATTATTTTGGCTTTTTATTTTATAACCGCTATTTTCATCCAATATACACTCTAAGTCGCCTACCACAGTATAAATTAACGATTTCTTTACAATTCCTGATTCTAAAACTGTGAGTGGTGGTGCTCCTCCCTCACTTAAAGAAGCCAAAACACTAACATTAGAAGCGTTTATATAGTCTATTGGATTAGTTACATTACCGGCCATAGTAATATTATTCTCAAGTTTTAATTTTACTATTAACGCCTCTAGTTCTGGCCGTAGCTCTCCATCACCAACTAAAAGCAATTTCACATCTTGAAACTCAAAAGTTAACTTTCTAAAGGCAAGTATAACTTCTTTATGATTTTTTATAGGATGAAATCTTGCAACCATAGCAAATACAAAATCCTGTTCTTTTATTCCAAAATTATTTCTTATTTCTTCTGCTGATGTTATAATATTATTTTTTTTAATATCTATACCATTATTTACAACTGATTTGGTTCCTTGAATTTTTTTTTCTTCTAATAGACACTTCAGGTTATTTGATACGCAAATATAATTATTAAAGCTCTTTAGACCCTTGATACTCAGAGGAGTAAAAATAAAATATTTTAATTTATTATTTAAAAAATCATATCTAAAATCACTGTGAACTACTGCTACTGAAGGCACCGTTAATTTACTTTTTAAAATCAAATGCATGAGGAAGGGTTTTGCTCCATGGAAATTTACTATACTTATTGAGTTGTTATTTATAAATTCCAGAAGCTCAATGCTATTAAGCTTCTTTGTAAAAAGTTTATAGCTAACATCCATAGTTTTAGCTTTTGAGTAAAGTGGGCCTTCACCCAAACAACCAATTACATTTTCAAAATTTTTATTGTCTTTGTTACATATGTTTAATACGTGGTTTCCACCACCACCATTATCATTGCCAGATATTATATGCAAAACTTTAATGTGGATCCCCTCCTTGTGCTTCCCTGTTGTAAATAACAACAGATTTATTTTAACAATTATTTACGTTTATACTTTTCCTTAATAACCATTAAAATAAATTCAGGTATAGATGATAATCTTTTAAGTCTAAAAGGTTCTTTTGCAACTCTATATAACCATTCTAGTCCCAATTTTATCATCCACTTAGGTGCACGTTTAAGATTCCCAGCTATGATATCAAAACTTCCTCCAACTCCCATAAATATACTGCAAGGAAGTCTGTCCATGTATTTTGCTATAAACATTTCTTGCCTTGGACATCCCATTGCAACAAATAAAACACTTGGGCTAACTTTTTCTATTTCCTTTAATATTTCTTCACAATTATCCATTTCGAAATATCCATCATGACTCCCTAAAATATTTAATTTTCGATATTTAGTTCGTAAATTAATATTGCACATATCCACTGTTTCCTTTGTAGATCCTAACAAATATATTCCTTTGTTTTCTTTTTCACATTTTTTCACAATACTGTCCATAAGCTCTACTCCAGCAATTTTTTCTTTAACCGGCCTACCTACAATTTTAGCACATATTACCGTACTAATTCCATCCGGAATAATTATAGCATTTTTACTAGTTATACTATCCAATAATACATTGTTTTGTAATCCAGTGAGAAGTACTTCTGGATTTCCGGAAACAATATGTACTTTTTTAAAATTGTTTATACTTCTAAGCAATTCTTCCATATTATCATTAAAAATTTCATATTGCAAAATTCTTGTTGTCATAAAACCCCTCCAATAATTTGCATTTTATAGATACCTATATTCACTTTAATGAATTAAGTCCCTAAAGTGACTTATTAATAAGCTCCTTCTTTTTTAAATACAGATATTACTGTTAAGAAGAGTATTTTTATGTCTAAAAGGACTGAAAAGTCCACAATGTATTTCAGATCATAAGAAACCGTTTTTCCTAGTTCAATTTCTCCTCTTCCACTAATCTGTGCAAGTCCAGTGATTCCTGGCAAAACTAGAAGTCTTTGCTTATAACTTTCTGGATAATACTGTACTACCTCTGGTATTTCAGGCCTAGGACCTACAAGGCTCATTTGTCCAAACAGAACATTAAAAAGTTGAGGAATTTCATCTAAGCTGCTGCTCCTTAAAAAGTTACCCACCTTAGTTACTCTGCTGTCTGACTTACTTTGAAATACGAAATTCTCTAAATCATTCGGGTCTATATTAAGTTCTCTTTTACTTTCAGCTTGAACTATCATAGTTCTAAATTTATATATTGTAAAATTTTCTCCATTTTTACCAACTCTTATTTGTTTAAAAAGAGCAGGTCCTTTTGAGTCTAACTTTATTGCAAATATCAATATTAGATATAATGGACTTAAAATTATTATACCTATGAAAGACAGAACTATATCCATAAGCCGCTTTATAACAAAACTAATTTTTTTATTTTTTATACATTTATTTACATCTATTTGAATAATATTTTTTTGCATATTTACTCCTACCTTTTACCTTAATAAAATATAATACTATTTGATTAAGGTTATTAATTAAATAGTTTGATTATCTTTAATGTTTAATAAAGCCTCTACTGTAGCTAACAAAAACCAAAAATAAGTTGTTGCTTTAGGAACAAAAAATAAGTTATCCGATATATTCATAAATAGAAAAGCAATCATACTCGCCATTACACCCATATAAAATGGTTTATGAAACTTATCTATAGTGGTACTATACAATCTCTTAATTCTAAGTAGCGCAATAGTTATTATTCCTAAAAATGAAACTATTCCTATTATTCCTAATTCACTTTGCACTTTTAAATATGAATTATGGGCTGGATAATCTTGATACTCAAAATATTTTAATTCCTTATACTTACTTACATATTCATTATATCTAGTAGCGTAATTTCCATTACCAACACCTAGAATAGGATGTTCCTTTATCATCATAATAGCCGTTTTCCATAGTTTAAGCCGTGATTCATTTTGCAAAGCATTAGGAATATCTTTTGCTCTATCTAAGACTGAAGGTATAAACATTAATACAGTGCCAGTTAAACCAAAAGGTATTATTAATTTCCAGCTGTACACAACGCATAAAATAATAGCACCAAGAGCAAACCCTAATTGTGCATTTCTAGAATAAGTCATAAATAGATTTACAATTAATAATATTGAAATAATTGTATATATGGCCCTATATTTTAATCTTTTTTCATAAATAGATAACATTATGACTGGAAAAATAATCAAGATAAGGTAGGCTGCATAGGCATTAGGATTATACATCGTAGCAGCAATTTTAATTACCGTATATCCTGATGAATATGCCACAATAAATTTTTCATCAAGGCCCCATATTGTAAAATGTTGTATGATTCCGAAAATGCTTAAAAGTAAAGAAGTAAAAATGTAACATTTAAGTAATGTTGTTATAGCTTCTTTAGTATTAAATTCATATTTAATTATAAAATATATAAATAAATATGTTAAATATCTAAGGCTTTCTGTTAAAGCCAATGACTTATCTGTTGCATACACCGTTGATACAAGCATTATCCCAAATAGAATTGCCATTAAAATACTCAATTTATTTGTAAAAAAGTCAATAATTCCACTGATAAAACGCTTTCTTATATCCCTGCGAAGAACTATACCAAAAATATACGAAATTATTAATATTCCTAACATAATATCTGTAATAGGTAAATCTTTATACTTAGTTCCTTCTTGAATTAGTGGCATTATTACTATATATATGCACATAAAATAAAGTAGGAGTCCACCTTTATCCTTCACTCTTATCACCTCTCTTATACATACTAGGATATTAATGCTTTTATTGTAATTCCATTAATATTTTCTCAAGTTTCCTTGTAATAGTATCTCTATTATAATTTTCTTTAACATATCGTCTTCCATTTTCACCTAGTTTTCCTCTAAGTTCTTTATCATTATATAGTTTAATTACCGCTTCTGCAATATCTTCTGAATTTTCAGGTTCTACCACTATCCCTGCCTGTGCATTGTTAATTAATCTTTCCGCCTCACCCTTTACTGCCATGATAATAGGAACTTCAGAACATAGTGTCTCAAACATTTTAGAAGGTAAAGCGCCCTCAAATAGCTGTAATTTTCTGAGTGGTATAATAGCAGCATCCATAGATGCAACTATTTTAGGCATATTAACCTTAGGTTGCAATGGCACAAAAGTTACATTTGTTAATTTTTTTTCTTTCACCATATTTATAAGATCTTGCTTTTCTGGTCCATCACCTACAAATACAAATTGAATATCTTTTATATCTTTTACAATATCTGCAGCATTAATTATAACTTTCAAGCCTTGAGCAATTCCATGTATACCTGCGTAGCATAATGAAAATTTATCTTCTATTCCTATTTCCCGTCTAAAGTCTTCATCTCGCTTTTCTTTTTTGAATAGTTCTGTATTTACACCATTAGTTATTAGATGCACCTTATTTTTGTCAAAACCCCTACCAACAATATCATCGAGAATTCCTTGAGTTTGACATGTAACTGCTGAAGCTTTCCTATAGCAGAACTCTTCAAGCCATACAGACAATTTTATAAATAATTTATTATTTAACACTCCTAGCTTCACAGCCGATTCAGGCCATAAATCTGATATATTGAAAATAAATTTAGCTTTCTTAAGTTTAGATAATATATACCCTGACCATCCTAAAAATAGCGGAGGTGATTCTGTAATAATAAAATCTTGCCGTTCTATATATTTATACCCTTGAAACACTGATGAAAAAGTAAAGGATAAATAATTTCTTAATCGTTTAGTAAAACTTTTAGATTTTGTAGCATAAATGCTGGTTCTTACTATTTTTATTCCTTCAATTTCTTCAAGAAATACCTTTTTACCTTTGTACCCATCAAATATTTCACCTTTTGGATAATTTGGTAATGCCGTTAATATAGTAACTTCATGGCCCAATTGTTTTAACCCTTTAGCAAACTCAAATATTCTATTTTGGGGAGCACCCACCTCAGGTGGACAATATTGAGTTAAAAATAAAATTCTCATGTTTTCACCTCTCCACTACTTGTTTATAATATCTAGTATTTTCTCTGCTGCATGACCATCACCGAAGATATTTTCTTGATCTTTTTCAGGCTTGAAACTAACTATACCATTTAATATTTTTTTCTTATCAGTTCCTACAACTATGTTCCAACCATTTTCCACTGTTTCTACCCATTCAGTCTCATCTCTCATTGTTACACAAGGCTTCTTCATAAAGAATGCTTCTTTTTGAACTCCACCACTATCAGTTAATATCTTTTTACAATGCAGTTCAAGACTAATCATATCCAAATATCCAACTGGTTCAATTATTTTTATGTGATTTTTAAATTTAAATTTATAATCATCCATATACTTTTTTGTTCTAGGATGCAATGGTAATACTATTTTTTCTCCACTTTCGTTCAAAGCATCAATGATGTTTTTCAGCCTATTAATATCATTAGTATTTTCTGCTCTATGTATTGTTGTTAATATGAATTCTTCATGATTCAAATTTAGGTGATCCATAATAGTAGATTTTTCTTTAGATACCTTAGAAAAGTTAATTGTAGCATCATACATTACATCACCTACATTGTACACTCCATTAGTTAATCCTTCATTTTTTAAATTTGCAACTGCCGATGGTGTTGGTACAAATAAATATTTTGATAGGTGGTCTGTTAGTATTCTATTCTGTTCCTCAGGCATATTCATATTAAAGCTTCTAAGTCCAGCCTCAACATGAGCTACAGGAATCAATAATTTGCTTGCACATAAAGCTCCTGCCAATGTTGAATTTGTATCTCCATAAACTAAAACCATATCTGGCTTTTCTTTTAAATAAATCTCTTCTAACTCTATAAGCATAGCACCAGTTTGTTTTCCATGCCCACCTGAACCTACCCCCAAATTATATTTAGGTTTTGGAATTTTAAGCTCTTCGAAAAACACTCTCGACATATTTTCATCGTAATGTTGACCAGTATGAACTAAAATTTCTTCATGCTGCTGTCTTATAATATTTGACACTGCCGCAGCTTTTATAAATTGCGGTCTTGCTCCAATAACGGTTAATAGTTTCATAAAATCCGCTCCTCACTTATTTACAATTAATGTTATTAACATATAAAAAGTTAATTTTTGATTTTTAAGTTTGCTCCAATAACCGCTGTGTACACTTCCATGAGCTTTTTGGAAACATACTCAGGTGAAAATTTTTGTTTTATATCTGCAGATATCTCCCGCCTATCAAATTCAATGCTGTTTTTGTACATATACTTCATCACACTTACTAGTGCCTCAAGATCATCAACTGGGATCATACGTCCATTCTTTTCATTAACAAATACCTCTGGGCCACCACACTTAGTAGCTATGACGGGAACCCCTGATGCTAATGCTTCAATATAAGCCACACCAAAGGTTTCAGCACGTGAAGCTAAGACAAAACAATCGCTACTCTTTAGTTTCTCTTTTATAACTGTCCTCGCACAAACCCCCATAAGCACAATTCTGCCCTCTAAGTGGTACTTCTTTATAATACTTTCCATTTTAGACCTTTCAACACCTTCTCCAAATATGGTCAATGTAACATCTGGAAAATCACAAAAAGCTATAGAAAATGCTTCAATAGTCAAATCCATCCTTTTCCCATAAACTAAATTTCCTATTGATACAAAGTTAAATGTTTTTCTTTTCCCTGCTGTTGTATACGTAAATAAGTCTGTATCAACAATATTAGGAACATAAAGCGCTTTTATATTAAATTTTTCCTTTATGACATTTACTAATGTTGGACTTACTCCAATGACAACATCTGCCTGTACATATAATGATTTTGCAATGTTAAATAGTGGTTTCTCTATTACAGGCTTCATTATAAGCGATGAGTGTTCAGTTATAACAAGAGGTACATTAATTTGTTGCTTCAGTGTCAAAGCTACATAACCTATATCAGTGAAATGTGCATGTAACATATCTGGTTTTCCCAATTCTTTTAATATAAGTTTATACAGAATGCTCAGACTTATACTAGTCACTTTGTGCAAAATTGCTTCCGGTAGTCTACCACCTGGAATGTTTATTACATAAACATTAACGCCATCTACTTCATGCCGCTGCACACCCCATTTACGCCACCGTCTTATGGACCTAACATCAACTGCAGCAAAAACCACTTTGCAACCTGCTTTAGCTAGAGCTTTAGCCTGGTCAAATTCAAATATACCGTTCATCTTATATTTATTTGTCGGATATCCACGTGATATGATCATGACATACATTAAATTATGCTCCTCTCATATTGGATCTATGTCAATAGTATAGACAAAAATCCACTATCCCATCTTATTTTTTATATATCATCCACATTAATTTTCTCAATTAAAGAACCTTCTTTATTTTTAAGTTCTACAATTGTAAATATCAGCCATATAATTAATGTTCCTGTAATTACACCTTTATGATCAAATTCAATTCCTGTTAGCACAGAATAAATCATATATATTATAATTGATGTAAAAACGCCTCTATTTTCATCGTAATTTTGAAAAATAACCTTTATTCTATTTATAATTATAATAAAGAATAAAATAGAACATACAAATCCAAACTCTACCGCAATTTGAAGCCACAAATTATGTGCGTTTTCCATAGCATAATTTGCAATAGGTGCCTTTATTCTAAACGATTGTGGAAAGGTTAAGTATGCATCCATAGCAAATTTTTTATATAAGTCAGCGAAAGTTGCACCGCCTGCACCAAATGGATATTTAATTACGATTTTGATACTTGCAACAATTGCTTGTAATCTTGCCATCATTGACTCATTTTTGAAAAAAGCAGCATTTATTTCACCTCTATGTAGTATAAATACAACGAGCCACCTTGATGAAAGTAAAAAAGCTATTCCTAAGAAATATACAATTTTCTTATATTTTTGACTTATTAACATAATAAAAGTCACTATAAGAAATGAAATCCACGCGCCTCTACTAAATGTAATAGTTAATGACACCATATATATAAGTAAAGAACCATATACAAATGTTTTCTCTTTTTTATTAAGTTTTCTATATAAAATTAATTCTAAAACTAATGGTACAACCAGAAGTAATATGCCTGCAAATATATTTACATTATGATATCCAAAAGTTATAAGATTTCTATGAATCCTAATTTCTCCTAATGACAAATGGTTCATAAATACTTGTGTAAATCCATAAAAGCATGTTAAATCTAAACTTAATATCAGTGCATAGTAAATGTTTTTTATATCAACATTTTTAAAATTAACTAAAGTGGTTAACATAAACATAACAGGAACTAAAACAGATATAAATGTGCTGCTTAAGCTTGTCATTATATGCTCTGAGAATATATTGCTATTAATTGCTAATAAAACAAAAATCAGAATCATAATTAAAAATTTGCTACTAAGTGATTCTTTATTATACAATTTTTCTTTAACAAATTTACCGATTTTCTTTATATTTAATATAAACATTATAGTAATGTAAATACTTTCGTAGGATACTTTTATAAATAATATATCGAAATAAACAATCTTTCTAGCCGTAACAAATATTGGCAAACACAGAATAAATAAAAATATAGATTTTTTCATATCATAAAATGCACAATATAATGCAAGCAATAGCATTACAGTCGCAATTGACGCCATTCCAGAATCTTTTATACCAATTTTTTTTACTAAAAACATAAAAACAACTATAGCTACTATAATCATGCTACATAAAAGTATATAATTTTTCTTTAAATTTTCTTTAATATTCATAATTTCTCCTTACGTCTTAAACTTCTTAAACACAATTATTTTTCCATAAATTTACTAACATCTAAAGAATAATTATCTACCATAGTTTTGGTATACCCTTCAAAATTCTTGTTGAGTTTCTTTATAACATCTTCTACCTTTTGCTGCCCACTAATAGCATCGTAGAATAATTGTTTTGTAACTCCTTGATCGTAATTTATGGAAATACTAGCATCAAATAGCTCGTTTTTAAAATTAGCCTTATTGTTATATTCTTTATATATATCATTTTTTTGAATAGCGTTTTCCATGAAAATTGGAAGTGCTTTATTAGAAGCTAATAATTGGTTATTTATTTCTTTATCTAAAAATAAATCAAAAACTTTTTTGATAGCTTCTTTGTTCTTATCTGCATTGTCTACATTTTTATTTACTACAAGAGCAGTAGAATTCTCTGTAAAATAATAATTTTGTGAATCTTTTATATCTATCTTCGGTAGTTCAGATATACCAATAGAAAAATTAAGAGGCATAATATTATCAAAATAGTTCTTGTCTTCAAAAGTACTGATGATCATAGCTGTCTTTTGCGCCGCAAAATCTCTTCTTAAGTCTAATCTGTTATTATTCATAAAATCTTTATCTATTAAACCTAATGAATACATCTTACTATAAATGTTTAAAATATCCTTTGAATAGTCAAAATTATACTTTCCATTTTTATAATCCCAAAAAGTTGTATAAATACTTCCTTTATTTACACTCATTTCACCAATAGAAGTTTTGAGTTCTCCATAAGTACAAGCAGGAAATTCAAAAGGTATAACATTTGGATAAGCTTTTTTGATTTTTATTGCATAATCTAAAACTTCATCAAATGTTTTAGGTTGTGATTCTGGATCTATTCCCGCCCCTTTTAACATTTCTTTGTTCCATACAAACTTAACATTATTACCTAATATTTTTACCCCCATTGGTTTTTTCTCATAATATAACAAATTTTCTTTACCAATTTTATCGATATCTAATCCGAACTGTTCCATATCCATTAAGCTCTCATATCTATATAATTCATAATATCCATATTGAAAAATATCGGGTTTATCCGTTGAAGCTAAAGCAGTTCTTAATAAATTAAAGTAGTCATCATTTTCCATTCTAAAAGCTATATAGATATTATCTTTATTTTCTTCATTATATCTTTCTATCTGATTTATTCTAGCCTCTGCCTCAGGCGAGTTTTTTAACCAAACACTTACTACATATTTACCTTTAGTTAAATCATTTT
Source organism: Clostridium sp. (assembly GCF_016650095.1). Taxonomy (GTDB): domain Bacteria; phylum Bacillota; class Clostridia; order Clostridiales; family Clostridiaceae; genus Clostridium_AD. The sequence continues at coordinate 13,652 of NZ_JAENWL010000002.1, forward strand.
CATCCATTATTTTAGCTTCTTGTACTAATTTAAATCTATATGCATATGACATTGCTACAAAAACTATCACAAGTAGTATATAGACTTTATACTTTAAAGGAAATTTCTTCAAAAATATCATCCTCTTTCTTATTTTAAATCATCACTTACAGTGATGCACTATTTACGTATTATCTTTTTTTTAGTGCTTTAAAAGATAATATAAACTCCAACTCCTTAACCTTCAAAATTGCGAGGGAAAGTGTATAGCATATAGCCCCTATTACAGTGACTATAAGTATTTTTGCTGCTAATAAAACAGTACTGTCTCTAGGAATAATTATATTTACACCTTTGTTCGATATTGTTACTACTATCATCATAAAAATGCCCGCAATTAGCGATTTAATAAATACCGTTTCAATTTTTCTAAATTTAATATTTTTCAACTTAAATTTAAGTTCTACAGCCATAATTATTGCCATAATAGTTACCGAAATTGTACTTGCAAGCGCCAAACCAACAACTCCATATTTAGGTGCTAATAATACTATTAATATAATATTTAAAATTATTAAAACGAATCCATTAATCATTGGAGTTACAGTATTTCTTGTAGAATAAAATACTTTACTTAAAATATCGATTAATGAATATCCCAAACCTGAAAAGGCTAAATATTTCAAACATAATGCTGTACTTACGGTTGCAGCGGTATCAAACTTTCCATGCCCCAGTGTTAATTTTACTATTGGTGTACTTAATGCTGCGAGTCCGAATACAAGGGGCACGGCAATAAGAATTACTACATTTACAGATTTGATAAATAAATTTTTAAAACCCTCGTGGTCATTTTGTGCAAATCTCTCCGTAAGCATAGGATAAAATACTGTTGTTATCGATACAATAAAAACTTGACTTATTAAGGTACTTAGCTTGCTTGCGTAATCTACAACAGATATACTACCGGCCCCCAGTCTTGATGCATAATCACTAGCCACTATTACATTTATTTGATTTACTGCGGTGCTTATCAAAGTAGGTATTGCAAGCTTAAGCATTCCCCTTACATTTTCATCTTTTAAATTAATATACATTTTATATTTATAGTTTGGCATAAATGGTCTCTGTATCATCATTTGTGCAACAGAGCTTATAAGAAACGCAATTACTGCTGCAATAATACCATACTTGTAGAACACTAAAATCCCCACAATAACCACAATACTTGAAACTATTCCAGTAAGTGCAGGTTGAAGAAATATACCATAGGATTGTAAATATCCTGTATATAACCCACTTAACGCAAGGAAAATAATAGATGGCATAGCTATTTTGGTCATAAACACAGTTTTAGCTATTGCCTCACTATTAAATCCACTAGCCATTGTTTGTGTTAGTTCTGTTGAGAAAACTATTCCCAGTAAAGTCAAAATAAAACATAATACAAAAAGAATATTCAAGATATTATTAAAGAATTCATTAGCTTCCTTAATATCATCCTTTACTTTTGAAAAAGCGGGTATAAAACTGGTGGTAAGGGCTGCACCTACACATCCATAAAATATATAGGGTATACGTGTTGCTGTTTTAAATATATCAGATTCTATACTTGCTCCAAACTGAGCTGCAATTATAAACTCTCTAACAGTACCTATCAATTTGCTCAGAATAAGGATCATAGCAATCATGGCACTATATTTAGCTACATTTTTTATCTTAGTACTCATTTAATTTACCTCACTATCAGCTCTCAAAATCTGAAAGAACTGCTCCAATTGTTCCTTTTGTTTTTCATATCTAGCAGTTAAATCTTTAGCTAGCACAAATCTTCCACCTTTTTCATTTACATAATCTAGTATTTTCTCATACATTACTTTATATTCATTATCATAAATTACTCTTTGATGCCATAATACAGACGAAGTTCCTCCATAAAGTATTACCTCATCTATAATTTTCTTAATGCTATACCATTTATCCTCAAAGGTAATTTGTCTTTCCATAATTATACCATCCATTATCACTAGCGGAACCTCAAAAATTGGTATTATTGCATCACTATCTATATTATAGGGTATAAATGCTTGTGTGGTACTCGCTCTAAATCCATTTATATCTGAGTATCCTAAAGTAGAGTCACACTGTATACCTGAGTTATTTAACACTTCCCAGGTAACCGGAACATTAAATCTAAGCCAATGATTTTTGCCACTTATTATTTTAGTATTAGTAAAATTTTCTATAAATACAATTTCATCCTTAATCTTTTTCTCGTCATTATATGAAAAAAAGTTAACATGTAACCCTATATCAAAGTGAGGGTCATTTATAAGCAATCCTATCTCTTTTTTTATACTGCTCAATTCATACCTTTTACCTAGTCTATGCTTCATTCCTACAATAAAATAAAACTCTGATTTTGCATTTTTTTGTTTTTCAATTTTTATATAGTTTTTTATTTGCAAATGTCTATTATACAATATGTCAAATATTAGTGTTTTAGCGTTTTTAATGAAGGGAGCTTTTCTTAATAACATTTGTTTGCAATTATGTAATAGTACATATCTGTTTTTACTGTTAATATTGTCCACGTCATGATTTAGGAATATTTCAAATTGTCTTTTCTTTAACCTCAAATCCTCATTGAAATACTTGATAGCTTCATATAGTATATGTGAATTAACATCAAAAAAAGGTATATCTATCTTTTCTACTCTATTACTATACTTACCAATAAATCTTTCCATTGAATCTTTTTTAGGTATTTCATACTCTTCTTTGCAAGATAATAAATAAAATGATAACATTATTATATCAAAGGTAAATGTAACGTTGCCATCATTTATATAAAAGGGCATTTCTATATTGTCTTTAAAAGACATGAATGTTTTACTCATGTATTTATAGAAAAATATTTTTTTTTCATCGGAACAAATTCTCTCATAAGGTATATATATATTTCCTGATTGTTTAGGTTTAATTCCATAATATATATTCACACTATTGTCTAATGACTTAAATGAAACTTTTATCTCTTCATCATAATCTTTTGTAATATAATATATTGTATATAAAATTTTACGACTATCTTTATTTTCTTTATCTATTATAAAATTTATCATACTTTACACCTTTAGAACTTTTCTTATAATATTTTTATTTTTCCGGAGTAATTTATAAGTTACGGCAAATATAAAACTACTTTTGTTCACATTATGTATTATCTTTTGGTAACCACCAAATTTTCTAAAATATTTTTCTATGTTTTTTATACTAGAACCCTCAAAATCAAATCCTTTTGAAACTTGCGCAGCAAACTTAATGCTTTCCCATAATAATAGGGTTTGCACACCACTTTTTCTATATATAGGGTCACTTCCCCCAATAAGATAATAAGCACATTTTGAGTCATACACTATATAATTAGCTGCTAAAATATTATTATTATCATCTATTCCGAAAAGTATCTTCCTGCAGTTTTTTGCTTTCAACTTCTCATCCATATTCCTTAAAAATTCGAAAGAGTATGGCATCTCCATACCTTGCCTTTTAAAGGTTTTTTTATTTATCTCATAAAATTGCTCTATGCTTAGGTCTGATACTACTTTTATATTGTTTTTCACTGCTTTATTTATTGAATATTTCACATCATATTGGAAATTCGAATATATTTTATCTAAATCTTGTAAATCTTCAATTACATATGTATAACTAATAGCTGTGCTATATCCTTCCCAAATAAAAGGTAAAAAGTTTGTAAAATTGTAACTAAAGTTATAATCAAACAGCCTACAGTGCTGTAGTTTTTCAATAAGTGATACTATTATTGATGTTTCTTTTGATAGCACCGTTGAATACTTAGCTTTACTAGAGGATTTAGGTAATAAAATACCTAATTGTGGGGTTAATTTAGGATTTCTATATAACTCACCACGTGTATATGGTAAAGCAATACCGCCAATAAATTGATTGTTTTCTTCAACAACTAAAATCTTAAACTGAACACAAACAGCTTTTAACCATTGTATTTTACTAAATAAAGTTCCTTGAGGAGACTCATCCACAAAGTTATCCCATTTATAAAATTCTTCTTCATTGATATATCTGACACTAAAATTAGCCATTTTATTCACTCCATGTATTATTTTCCATACGGAAATTTAGAAATAGTAACTCCAAAACAATACTTCAATTATTTTTTCTTATTATTATCTTGGAGAATGTCTTTATATAAGTTAATTAAATTTATTTTTTCAGTTTCCCAAGAAAACGTAGTTTCAACTATCTTTCTATTATTTAATCCCATCTGCTTTGTATTCTCAATATTTTTTACTAAATCTTTCACTTTTTCTGCAATTTCTTCAGGTTTCTTAGGGTTTACAAATATAGCACTTTTCGCAAATACAACCATCCAATAGGGGAAATCAGACATCAAAATTGGAATTCCACATGCCATATATTCAAATGCTTTTACTGGTGAACTTTTTATATGATTAAGAGTTGGATAGAGTGTACAAAGTCCTAAATCCACACTTTTCATGTATGAATAAACTTCATTTACTGGCTTAAAACCTAGATATTTTGTATATCTCCATCCTTCTAGTCTCTCACATTCACTTTTATATTCAGGATCATCCCACTTACCTAAAATCAATAATTCTACTTCCCCATTTAAATAATTAACTGCTTGTATCAATTCCCTTATACCTCTTATTTCAGTAAGTCCTCCTGCATAAAGCATAGTAAATTTTTCGCGTTCTACTGCTAACTGCTTGCTTTCATCTATTATAGCCATAGACGGTAAATTCCTTAATAACATAGTTCTTTTATTCATATTAAATTTCTCAACTATATCCATAGTAACGGTTACCACACCATCAAAATATCTACAAATCCATTTTTCAAAAGCATTAAATAATTTAGATACTATCCTTCTAAAAAAAAGGTTGCCAAGCCAATCTTTATTCAAAATTTGTGCTGGTACATCCTCATGTACATCATATATTACTTTTTTTCCTAATAATTTTAATCTAAGTCCTAAAAAAAGTATTTCTGGATCATGAAAATGATATACCTCAGCGTTTACTTCTTTTGCTTTTTTAAACGCAATTCTATTTTTAAATACAAATCTATATAAACGACCACATTTCTCTGGAAGTGGAATAATATGAACGCCATCTATATCTTCTTCCTTGCCATGAGTGGCTATTAAATATACATCATATCCTTCTGTTGCAAGTGTTTTACATTCTTTGTGAAAAATTCTAACATCAGCTGATGAATGAACTGTAGTAATATGACATACTTTTATAGCCATACTTAAATCCTCCATAATCCTTTAATAAAACCCTACTATTTACTCAAAAATAATTTATTAGCATCTTTAATACTCCTAATTAATTTACTTTTAATCATTTCATAGCTATCTATATTAAAGTAATCTTTTCTAAATTTTTCAAATAATATTTTAGTTTGATTATCATTTATAACATTTATTAATTCTTCAGCGGAATTTACAAAACATACACGATATTCTTTTAACTCTTCTACGTTTGTCCATCCTGAAAACTTCACCACAAATGTTGGAATATTACATACCATAGCTTCATAATGACAAGTTGAAAAACAGGACAAATGTACTTTACTTTTTCTCAAACAAGTATAAATAGTTCCCGTTGTCTCAAAACTCACTCTAGAATTTGCTATAATATCTTTATATAATTCCTTATATTCCATAATCTCATTTGGATGTAACTTTATTAAAATTCTAGTATTATAATCCAATTCTAATAATTCTTTTATAAAATAACACCACTGCTTAGAATATACAGCACCTTGAGTCGTAATTAAAAAATCAAATTTCACTTCTTCTTTACTGGCGATATTTTCCATAAGTTGTTCATATAGATACGGATACCCATATTCAACAATATTTAATTTGATTTTAGGATTTATTTTTATAATAACATCCTTAAAGTGAGCTCCAAAAACACAAAAATAATCTGGTATGGGATCTCTGTCTCTAATTTTATCATTTAAAACATATCCGTAGTGCTTATCGCTTATTAATCCATGCTGAAATTCAACTACCTTTATATTTAGTATCTTTGCAGCATATATAAAAATAATATGACTAGGACTATAAAAACACTGCATATATAGTACCTTAGGTTTTACTTTTTTTAATATATTTAGTGCGTATTTATATCCTTTTAGTAGCACTGATGTATTTTCCAATACTATGTGTGTAATAGGTATATCAATCTTGTATTTTTCTAAAATATAAGATTGAACTTGATCGAATGTGTCTTGTATATGTTTTACTTCACTTTTGTTAATGAAAAGATAATAAAACCTACGATATAGTAAATTTAATAACGAAAGATTTGATAAGTTATAACTATTCTTAGTATATCTATTAGTCCTGTATCCCTCGCCACTTAGCGTCTCTAGAATACCATAGGACAAAGAATCATATTTCCCAATATAATCAAATATGTGATCAAACCCGTTGTCCCTTCTAGATGCCGTATCTGATAAACACAAAATGTCTAATTGCTTATATTTGTTTCCTTTAATATTAATACTTTTTATATATTTTAAAGCTGTAAAATATCTTTTTAGTTTTGATATTACATTTGTCTCGTTACAATTTGGATCTTTTAGTCTTAATATATCTATAGTTTCAAATATTTTTCTCCTAGATACCCACCAAATATAAAATCCTCTAATCTCTATATCAAACAACTTAAATCGTTCTTCAATATCTTTCATAATATCAGTTGTTTGTATCATTTTTTTACTCCTTCGTCAAAATTTCACTTCCTTTATTGTCATATAGCAACTCCTATTTTACAACACATAGTTAACGTATGCAACTTAAATTTTCCTGTTGATTTATCTCTTAATTTGATTTTCTATAATTACTTTACAGACCTTTTTAATATCTTCTAATTGCAAGCCAACAGAGCTTGGTAAGTTAATACCTTTTTCATATAATTCCTTTGTAATACTTAAGTCACCATGTCTGTATTCTTTATATGGAGGCATATCATGTATAGGCATAAAGAAAGTTCTTGCTTCTATTTTTTCTTCATTTAATTTTTGTATAAGAGCATCACGAGTTATGCCATACTCTTCTTCAACTAAAATTGAGTAAAGCCAAAAACAATTTTCTACATTCTGTTTTTCTACAGGTAATGTAATTCCTTTAACCTTGCCTAACAATTCATTATAATAAATTGCATTCTCTCTTTTAATCTTTAAATAGTCTCCAATATTTTCAAGTTGAGCTACTCCAAAAGCAGCAAGAAGATTTGGCATTCTGAAATTATATCCTACCTCTGGATGGTAGAAAGCTTTATTTTCAGTAACTACTTTTGCTTGAGTAGATAAGAATTTTGCCCTGGTACCAAACTCTAGATTGTTAGTTACAAGCATTCCACCTGCTCCAGTAGTTATAATTTTATTTCCATTAAAGCTAAAACAACCAATATGCCCTATAGTGCCAACCATGTTGCCTTTGTAAATTGATCCTAGTGCTTCGGTTGCATCTTCTATAACATATAAATTATGTTTTTGAGCTATTTCCATTACCCTATCCATATCCGCAGGATGACCATAAATATGTACTGGCATTATTGCCTTTGTTTTAGGTGTTATTAATTCTTCTATCTTTTCTGCATCCATAACAAATGTATCTCTACATACATCTACAAATATAGGGGTTGCACCTACGTATTTTAAAGTGTTTATTGGTGATATAAATGTTAAAGATGGAACTATAACTTCATCATCTTTCCCTATTCCTAATGTCAATAACGCTAACTGAAGAGCTGCCGTACCATTATTTGTAACTACTGCACTTTTACTACCTACATATTCACTAAATCTTTCTTCAAATAAATTAACATAACTTCCTACTGAAGATACCCAATTAGTATCTATGCAGTCTTTAACATATTTCAATTCATTACCTCTTATTTCTGGTATACATAATGGTATCATAATATAAACCTCCTGCTTTTATTAAACATTATTCGTTTTTTAAACGTTATATATGTCTGTTTTAAAATATTGCATATTATTTTTTATCCACTCAACTGTTGCGCAAAGACCACTATCTATAGTGTAATTTGGCTTCCAACCTGTTAATTCTTTTATTTTGGTATTATCAGCCCATAATCTGTTAACTTCACTGTTTTCCGGTCTTATTCGCTCATCATCGCAAAGAATCTTTACATCCTTATCTATTATGTTTACTATTTTTTTAACTGTGTCCCCTATTGTTATCTCATAGTTTGAACCGGCATTTATAACTTCACCAATAGTTCTCTCACTTTCTGCTACCTTTATAAATGCTTCGGCAGTATCTTTAACAAAATTAAAGTCTCTAGTTGGAGTTAAACTTCCAAGCTTGATTTCTGTTTTTCCTGCGAGTATCTGTGATATTATTGTTGGAATTACAGCTCTTGCTGATTGTCTTGGTCCATATGTATTAAATGGTCTTATAGTAGCTATAGGCATATTAAAACTTTTATAGTAACTTTCTGCCATCTTGTCTGCTCCTATTTTTGATGCTGAATATGGCGATTGACCCTGCATTGGATGTTTTTCATCAATTGGTACATAAAGTGCTGTGCCATAAGTTTCAGACGTTGAGGTATGCACAATTTTTTCAACCCCATATTCTCTACATGCTTCTAAAACATTAGTAGTACCTTCTATATTTGTTCTTACATATGCCATAGGTGATAAATAAGAATACGGAATTGCAATAAGTGCCGCTAGATGAAATACTACTTCTTGCCCCTTTAGAATTCTTTTCATCCCATCATACTCTCTTATGTCCCCAGTAACAACTTTAATGCTTTCGCGAGTTTTCTTATCGAATGTATCAATCCATCCCCAATTATTAAAAGAATTATATTGAGCGAGGGCTGTAACATCTGCACCAAGTTCCACTAATCTTTCCGTTAAATGACTTCCTATAAATCCTTCTGCCCCTGTAATTAAAACTTTTTTGCCTTGCCAATTCATTGCATCTACTCCCTTTTTATACTTTAAAAAACTTGTGAATATCCCTGTTGGCCTTTGTATAATCTTCAATTTGTCCTATATCCTTCCAATATTCTGTTATCTCATATATACCAGGTTTATCTTCATTATTAATTACATCTTCTATTAAATCAGTCATATTATAAACTTCGCCTTGCTGTATATATTTTATAACTTCAGGATTAAGAGCATATACTCCGCCATTTATATGAAATTTATATGTAGGCTTTTCTTCTAAAGACTCTATAATCATATTATCAGTAACTAATACACCATAAGGAACATTAATTTCATAATTTCTAACGCCAACAGTTACATTAAACTTATTTTCAATGTGATGATTTAAAAATTTATCAAAATCAATTCCAGTTAGTATATCTCCATTTATAACAATAAAAGGTTGATTTAATTTTTCGTTTGCTAAGGCTATTGAGCCTGCTGTACCCAGTCTTTTAGTTTCCTTAATGTATTCTATATTTACGCCGAATTCTATTCCAGTTTTAAAATATTCCTCTATTATTTCTCCTTTATAATTAAGAGAAATAATAAAGTTTCTAAAACCATATTCTTTAAATTGTTCAATTATAAGCTCCAATATAGGTTTATCCCCAATTGTTAGCATAGGTTTAGGTACTGTTTCGGTTAAGGGCCTTAATCTAGTTCCCAGTCCACCCGCTAAAATAAAGATAATGTTATCCTTTTTATCATAAGAAATTATATCATCTAGAAAATATAAATCTATAAGTTTTTTATTTTTATCAATAACAGGTACTTGTCTTATCTTATTGCTTAGCATATACTCTTTCGCTTTCTTTTTACTATACTCTTCTGTAACAAATTTAAATCTTTTAAAGTATGTGCTCTCAATACCATCATATATACTTAGCCCTTTAAGAATAGCCCGTCTAATATCACCATCAGTAATAGTTCCCACGAGTTCATTGTTTTCATTTACAACTAGTGCTCCTCCGGTTAAATTTTTATTTATAACCACCATTGCTTCTTTTATTGTAGAATTTTCTCCTATACAATAATTATCAATTGGAAATTTCATAATGTCACCTTCGCTTTATAATTTTTGATGGAATTCCTACAGCAACTACATTATCTACTATATTTTCAATAACCACAGCTCCAGCCCCTATAATTACGTTATTGCCTATGTGTACTGATTGAATTATAGAGCTTCCCATACCTACATGGGTATCATGGCCTACAATCACCCCTCCAGCTATACAAGCCTTAGGTGATATATGGGTATTCCTTTGCACTTTGCAATCATGCTCGATTACAGCACCAGTGTTTACTATACAATTTTCACCTATGAGCGCTCCAGGATTAATTATTGCTCCCTGCATTACACAAGTCCCTTCTGCAATAAAGGCATAAGGCGAAACCATAGCATTCTTATGAATAAGAACTGGTGAATTAAAGCCTATAGTCTTTAATTTATTATATAGCTTATCACGAGCCAAAATATTTTGGAGTGCCCCAACACATACAAAGGCGTTCTTTACTCCTGTGTTATATAATTCTTTTAAAATACTATCATCACCTATAATAGGAATATCTAATACAAACTCTTTTTCACTAGGGTCATAACTTTTATCTGTTATACCCACAATCTCATATTTAGAATTACTTTTTATTATATCTATAATAACCTTGCAATGACCACCCGCACCTACAAGAACAATTTTTTCCATAATCTCACCCCAACTTTAAATTTTCAGCTCTCAATTCTCAAATTTAAACTATTAACTAGTAAGTTATTTTCTTTTGTATAAGTTCCCTATCTATCAATACATTGCTTAAAATTTCCGCTATTTTCCCACTGGCATTGCCATCCCCATAAGGATTTGTGCAGTTTTCTAATTGTTTTTTAAAACTCTCGTCATCTATTGCCTTATTAATACCGATCTTTACAGCTTCTTTTCCATAAGGCACATCAATTATATTACATGCTCTTAGTCTTCCTTCTTGCCTTGATCCTATGTTTACTACAGGTAGTTTAAAGCTAGGTGCTTCAATTATACCTGAGGATGAATTTCCTATCATTACCGCGGCTATTTCTAAAAAGCTTAGGTACTCTACTTGACTTAAATTTTTAAATACCTTTAAGAATGGGTATTTAGCTCTATATTCTTCAATAATCCTTATAATTTCACGTCCCCCATTATCACTGTTAGGATATGAAACTATAGTTTGATACCCAAGTTCTACAACCGCATCTAGTGTTTCTCTTATTTGCCATCCCACCATATCACGCTCTGTAGTTACTGGATGCTGAGTTAGTAGAAATATCTTATCATCTTTTAAATTGAATCTTTTGAGCATTTCAATTCTTGTTAAATAGTTTGTTCTCTTAATGTAATCAAGACCTGGTGCTCCTACTACAAAAATATTTTCTCCCTTCTCACCTAATTTAATAATTCTTTTCATACTATCCTCATTGGCTGGAAAATGAATATGAGAAAGCTTAGTTATAGCGTGTCTTACAGATTCATCTACTGTTCCAGTTACTTCCCCTCCATGAATATGAGCTACAGGAATATTCATGTGAATAGCTGCGGTTGCTGCCGCTAGCATTTCTCCTCTATCTCCTAATATTAACAAAATATCTGGCTTAATTCGATCAAAACACTGGGCCATGCTTATAATTGAAAGTCCTATAGATTTAGCCATAGCAGTCCCTGTATCAGAAGCTAATATAGTTTCAAACTTATCTGCTATATCAAATCCATCTCTTTCTATTTCATTTATAGTCATTCCATATTCAGGACATAAATGCATTCCACAGACAATAAGTTTAAGATCCAATGATTCATGTTTTTCAATTTCTTTAAGAACATGATAAAATATGCCATAATCCGCTCTTGTACCTGTTATTACTGCTATTTTTCTTTTCATATTTATCCTCCTACTAGCGCTCCTCGGGAATAGCAATTAACAATTGTTATTTTCCTATTCTATTTAAACGTAAAATGATTTAAATCATTTTTATTCCAGCATATTTAAGGCTATTTGCTCATCCATCTTTATATCTCTGTTAGTTTTTTTACCAATAACATCCATATAATATTTGGGTAAAAGCCCGTTTCCTGGTCTTTTGTAATCCAAGTCCATTAAGTTTATACTCTCCCCTGCTTTTATATATCTAGCAGCTACTATACTTTTTCTTGCTGCCTTCATAGTATCTATTTCACTAGCATCATACCTCTTGATTCCAGTTCCAAGTGCCATTTCTACATTTCTAATTGCTACAACCATCTCTTTTAATTCTAGAGGACAGAGAGATGCTTTATGATCCGGGCCTTCCATATTTTTATCGATAGTAAAATGCTTTTCAATTATATTTCCTCCCATAGCCACTGCAGCTATGGGTATAGTTATCCCCTCAGTGTGATCAGAATATCCGGACACAGTTTTAAAAGCATTTTTTATAGTATTCATGGCATTTAAATTAACGCTATGTAATTTAGCTGGATAATTCGAAGTACAGTGAAGCACCGCTACTTTTTTATTTCCTAAAGCATAAATTGCATTGATTCCTTCTTCAATTTCTGCAAGTGTCGCCATACCAGAAGATAAAATTATAGGTTTGTTAAATAATGCTATATGTTCTAAAAAGGGAATGTTAGTTAAATCTCCTGAACTTATTTTAAAAGCCTCTATGCCTATAGATGATAAAAAATTAGCACTTTCAAAATCAAAAGGGGTAGATAAAAACATAATTCCCATATGTCTACAATATTCTTGTATTTCTATGAAGTCTCCCTGTGATAGTTCTAGTTTCTTTAACATATTAAACTGAGAGGAAGTATGGCCTATGTTATCCTTTTGATAATCAGCCATTTCTGCATATCCAGTAACTAATTTTTCAGTAATAAATGTTTGAAATTTTATGGCATCAACTCCAGCAAATACAGCATTTTCAACTAGCTTTTTCGCTATGTTTATGTCTCCATTATGGTTAACTCCAGCCTCGGCTATAATAAAGGTAGGATTTCCAACACCTATAACTTTATTCCCTATCTTAAACATGCTTACTCTCCTTTATTATCAGTTCTACAAGTCTTGCATCGAGCATTGTATCAATGTCTATTGAGCTTTCCTTGTCCATTACATAAGGAATTGTATTTTCATCAACAAACTTTTTTTTCTGTACTATCATGTCACTTGAATTAATATATAACGCACCATTAAATATGTAAAAAGCAGGTAAGTCTTGGCGCCGAAGATTTGTGCCCTCAAAGCTTATGACTTCCTTTAACTTTTCGTTTTCTATACTCCTCATAAGTACAGGATTTTCATCAACTTCGCATACACTTACTAAGGAAGATTTATTTGATTCAATAAGTTTTTCTATTGCTTTATCAAGATGTTCAACTGTTCTTAATGGAGAGGTTGGCTGTAATAATATTACATAGTCAAAACTTATATTCTTATTTTTATAAAAATCAATTGTATGCATCACAACATCTATAGATTTCACATTATCTTTTGATAATTCTGCTGGTCTTAAAAAAGGAACCTTAGCACCACTCTGCTGTGCTATAACCTTTATGATATCACTATCCGTTGATACCATTATTTCATCTATATATTTTGATTTTTTTGCCGCTTCTATTGTATACGCTATAAGTGGTTTACCACATATAGGCATGATATTCTTATTCGGTATCCCCTTTGAACCACCTCTTGCTGGAATAATAGCAAGAAACTTTTTATTTTTAAACATAATTATCCCCTTTTAAGTATGATTTTTTTTTCGTATTATTTAAGTTTATTATAATTACATCCTTCATTTCGTAAAAACAATAAAAACTATGTCCAGGTTGGTCAACTTAGGCATAGTTTTTATTGTTTTACTTTCAGTTATTGTCATACCAGCTATAAGTCTATACCTCTATGAGAATTCTCAATATATATTCTTTTTATTGATTTTTAAGCAATTGATCCTCTGGTACATCTCTCATGACTTTAGCTGGATTACCAACTACAATTTTACCTATTTCAACATTTTTTGTAACTACGCTACCTGCTGCTACAAAACCATCTTCATGTATAGTAATACCTGGCAGAATAACAGCTCCTGCTCCAATTCTTCCACCTTTTTTTATAGTTACACCTTTAAATTTACCAAACCTCTCTTTAGAGCGGGCTGCATAATTATCATTTGAGGTTGTAACACAAGGCGCAATAAATACATAATCCTCAACTTCTGAGTAAGCTGTTAAATACACATTAGTTTGTATTTTACAATTAGAACCAACCTTGCAGAAATTTTCAATAGTTGTTCCACGACCAATAATTGTTTTTGAGCCTACGGTTACATTTTCCCTTATTACAGCAGTATCAGCTATAAGTGTTTTTTCTCCAATTGTGCATCCACAATAAATAATCACGCCTGCTCCGATAAGACAACCTTCACTTATTTGAGCAGGAAGCAATTCTTCTTCGCTTTTGAATATACTATTTACGGATCTCATAGGCATCTTACCTATTACAGTATTATCATCTATTCGAACATCGCTTGCTATAACAGTTCCCGTATGTATAACTACATTACTACCTAAAACACAATTATCACCTATTATTACTTCATCCTCTATAACCACAAAATGTCCCATTGATACATTCTTACCCAATTTACTTTTTTCCGAAACATACTTCATGAAAACAACCCCTTTTCATATAATAATTCTAAAATTATTTTTTCATTTCGAGTGTTGAAAAATCACCCATTGGGAATTTAACTGGAAGCCCTGTAAGTCTTGATTTATAAGCTGCAAGTATAATAGACATCCCTTTTTTACCTTCTTCTCCATTTATGAGCGGTTGCCTATTCGTATTTATAGCATCTACCATGTCTTTATATAATGGTGTATGTCCGAATCCATATACTGAATCTGGATCTCCCTTTTTTTCTTTTAATATCTCTTCCTCAGTATCCACATTATCTGCGAATCTCCAAGTTTCTATGGAATTAACTGCAAGACCTCCTATAGAAACAGTCCCTGTTTCACCAAATATGCTTAATGTTTCTTCTAAGTTCTTAGGATATACACAAGCAGAACCTTCAACTATGCCTATAGCTCCATTTTTAAATCTTATAATAATTGCTCCAAAATCCTCTGCTTCTATATCTCGAAGGAAAGTACCACACTGAGCATAAACAGTATCTATTTCTCCACCAAGCATCCATTGTAATAAATCAATATTGTGAATACATTGATTCATTAAAGTTCCACCATCTAATTTCCATGTTCCTCTCCAAGGTGCCTGGGTGTAGTATCCCATATTTCTATTCCAAAGGATTCTTGCTGTACCACTAACTAATTTTCCAAACCTATTTGCATCAACTGCAGTTCGCAATTTTTGTATTGGTTCATTAAATCTGTTTTGATGACTAACACAAAGCTTTACATTATTTTTCCTTGCACATTCAATCATTCTATCTGCATCACGTGTAGACAAAGCCATTGGTTTTTCAACAAGTACATGTTTTCCACTATTCATGCAATATATAGCTATTTCTGGATGATATCCACTTTCAGTAGATATAGTAACCATATCAATATCAGCGTTTTCAATCATTTCCTTATAATCTGTATATACTTTTACATCTAAATTTTCGCCTATTGCTTTTATGTACTCATCTCTTTTAGCTATAGCATTAGCTTCTACCACATCACAAACCGCAGAAAGCTGGATTTCCATTTTATTTTGAGTTATAGCCTCTACATGTTTGTAAGATATTCTTCCGCATCCTATTATTGCAACATTTAGTTTTTTCATTTAAATTCCTCCTTGTAATATCTCCTAAAATTTTGGAATGCAACATTATAAAATAATTTACAATGTTTGCATGCCAAAATGTTCTGTTCCTGCATCACTATTTCTTAAAGTTTGTTTATTTTTTCTCTATTATTTACAACATGCTTTGTAGCATTTCTTGTGTCATATAATAAACTAGCTTCTTCTACAATTCTTTCATAGTCATAATCAGTATGATCTGTTGTTATTATTACTATATCTGCATTCTCTATTTCACTTTCCCAGTTTACAGATATGTATTCTTTTCCCTTGTGGATAAATTTCGGTATAAATGGGTCATTCATAATTATGTCAGCACCATTTTTTTCTAATTGATCTATAACCTTTAGTGTTGGTGATTCTCTCATATCATCTATATCTTTTTTATAAGCCGCACCCATAAGAAGAACTTTTGCTCCGTTTAGTGCCTTTTTCTGACCATTTAAAAGCTTCATAACATTTTCAAGCACAAATTCAGGCATATAATCGTTAATTATACCTGAAGCTTCTATTAATTTTGTATGATAATCATACTCTTTTGCTTTCCACTCTAGATAAAATGGATCAAGTGGTATACAATGTCCTCCAAGCCCTGGTCCTGGATAGAATGGCATAAATCCATAAGGTTTAGTTTTAGCTGCATCAATAACTTCCCAAATATCTATATTCATCCTTTTACATAAAATAGCCATTTCATTAGCTAGTGCAATATTTACATTTCTAAAAGTATTTTCAAGAATTTTTTCCATTTCAGCTACTGCCGGAGAAGATACTTCCATTATATCTCCCTCAAGCACACTTCTATAGAGCATACCCGCTACTTCTGTGCAGTCTTTAGTGCATCCACCAACTACTTTGGGAGTATTTTTTGTGTTAAATTGCTTATTGCCTGGATCAATTCTCTCTGGAGAAAACGCTAAGAAAAAGTCTACTCCACATTTTAAACCTGATTCCTCAAGTATTGGTTTTAGTACTTCTTCAGTTGTTCCAGGGTATGTCGTGCTTTCGAGTACTACGAGCATTCCCCTATGTAAATACTTTGCTACACTTCTAGTTGAATCAACTACATATGATAAATCGGGTTGCTTGTATAAATCTAGTGGTGTAGGTACAGCAATACACACTGTATCAACATCCTTAACAAAGCTAAAATCCGTAGTTGCTTTAAGTTTTCCCTCTCTTACTAAGCTTTTTAAATCTGAATCTACAATATCACCAATATAATTACGTCCTTCATTCACCATTTTAACTTTCTGATCTTGAACATCAAAACCTATTACTTCATATCCTACTTTAGCCTTCTCTACAGCTAATGGTAATCCTACATAACCCAAGCCTACTACACCAAGTTTAGCTGTTTTATTTTTTAATTTTAATAATAACTCGTCTTTTAATTGAAACATTTTGTTACCTCCTATAACCTTAAAGGTCTAATTTAATACGTTAATTTATATTATTTTGCAATGTAGGAAAAAAAATCATTAAAAATATTTTACATCAAGTCCAATTAACTACAATCGCAAAGTGTTAACTATCTTATTCTCTCTTTCTTATATAAGTAGGAACTTTTTCTTCCATTAAAGTAAGTATTGCTTCTTTATCTCTACTCACTACGTTCCTAAACTCTTTAATAGATTCCTCAATAAAATCTATATCATTCCCCATTGGCTTTTCAACAAAAATTTTATTGTGAGAAGTTGACGTTAAGGCAATCTCATCCATTAGAAGTTCTTCATAAAGTTTTTCTCCTGGTCTGAGCCCTGTAAATTCAATTTTTATGTCTACATCTGGTTCAAGGCCCGAAAGAGTTATTAAGTCTATGGCCAAGTCGAATATTTTTACTGGTTTGCCCATATCTAAAACAAATATTTCCCCACCTTTTGCCATACCTCCAGCTTGAATAACCAATTGCGCGGCTTCCGGTATTGTCATGAAAAATCTATTTATATCGGGGTGCATAACTGTTACCGGTCCTCCATGGGCTATCTGTTTTTTAAATAATGGTATTACTGAACCATTACTTCCTAGAACATTACCAAATCTCACAGCCACATACTGAGTGTCACTGATTGTATCAAAAGCCTGAATTATAAGTTCACAAAATCTCTTTGTAGCACCCATTATGTTTGTAGGATTTACTGCTTTATCTGTACTGATTTGAACAAATCTTTTAACGCCAGCTTCATGACTACATTTTACCACATTATAAGTTCCTAATACATTATTTTTAATGGCCTCAGCTGGATTATTTTCCATAAGTGGCACATGTTTATGAGCTGCTGCATGAAATATTACGTCTGGTTTATTAGTTTTAAAAATTTCTTTTAATCTATCGAAATCTCTGACAGATGCGATAATAAACTCTTTATTTAACTCCGGAAATTCATAATTAAGCTCCATTTGTAAGTCATAGGCGTTATTTTCGTAAATGTCTACGACTATTAGTTTTTTAGGGTGAAATTTTGCAATTTGCCTGCATAGTTCAGACCCTATAGAACCGCCACCACCTGTAACTAATATTGTTTTTTCTTTAATATATTTATCAATCTCTTCATTGCACAATTTAATTGGCTCTCTTCCTAAAAGATCCTCAATATTTACATCACGAAGCTCACTAATGTTTACTTTTTCGTCTACAATTTCATAAATACCTGGGATTGTTTTCAACTTACATTTAGTCTGTTTACAAATATTTAGTATTTCTGTTTTAGTTTTAAAATCTGCAGAAGGCATGGTTATAATTATTTCCTCAACAGAATTTTCCTCACAAATTGAAATTATCTTATCCCTACCACCTAATACTCTAATATCATTGATTATTTTGCCCTTTTTAGATTCATCATCATCAATTAAGCCTACAATATAGTAGTTCAGTTCACTATGCTTTTTAATTTCCTTTACTAAAAGTGCACCTGCATCACCAGCACCCACAATAAGAATGTTTAAATTTTTGTCACAATGCTTTTTTTCACCCTTATTTTGCTCAGTTATTCTATATATGATTCTAATTCCGCCTAAGGTAATTACACATAGAATCCAAAATATAATATGAACAGTAAACGGGAATCTATAATAATCACTTTTAAATAAAATATAACTAACCAAATAGCTATAAATTACAAATGCTATATTTGAGAATGATATGGAATACACTATAGAAAATAATTCTTCTATGGAAGCATATTTCCACATATTTCGATATAATTTAAAAATTTTATTAAAACCTATTATTAAAATTATCACTGGAATAATTGAAAGTTTAAAAAATTGTATGTCTTTACTCGGGATATTAAAATCAAATCTTAATAATAAAGCAATATATAATGATGCCAAAATACAAACAATATCAACCACAAAGACTCTTTTATCAGTTTTCATCAAGTTCACTTCCTCTATCTAATATTAAATCCTTTGCAACTCTCCTTAATCATTTTACATCATTTCTAAAATTATTCAACATATTTACATATAACGCTATATATCAGCATATATTATTATATCCTAAATCAATCTCTTTGCATAATTTAAAGGAGTTTATTAACTGTTTATTTATAATTCCTTATGAATTCAATAGCATAGTCCTTAGACAAAAAAAAGAAGCCAGTTAATTAGCTTCTTTGACTTATTATCTATTTTCATTTTTCTTATTGCATTCCTTATAAATTTCTTTAAACATATCATTGTTCTTAATAGTTAAAAGGTATTCCATAAAAGTTTTTTTAAGATCATCTCTTTTAAGCGCATATTCCACAGTTGCTTCTAAGAATCCTTCTTTATCACCTACATCATATCTTCTACCTTGAAAATTATAAGCGTACATATCTTCTTCTGATATTAAAGTTCTTAATGCATCCGTAAGTTGTATTTCTCCGCCCTTACCGGGCTTTGTATTTTCTAAAATATCAAATATTCTAGGTGTTATTATATATCTTCCAAGTATTGCTATGTTTGAGGGTGCTTCGTCTGCGTTAGGCTTTTCGATAAGATCTTTAACTTTATAAACTCTATCTTCTATTGATGTTCCATTTACTATACCATACTTGTAAACTTCACTTAATGGTACATCTTGAACTCCCAAAATTGAAGTTTTATATTGTGAATGGCAATCTATAAGTTGTTTTAGGCAAGGAACCTCACTATCTACCACGTCATCCCCGAGCATTACAGCAAAAGGTTCATTACCAACAAAAGTTTTTGCACAGCTTATGGCATGACCTAAACCTTTAGGTTCTTTCTGACGTATGTAATAAATGTTGGCCATATTTGATATATCCCTAACCATTTTTAAAACATCATCCTTACCATTTTGTTCTAATTGAAGTTCAAGTTCAATGGACTTATCAAAATGGTCTTCAATTGCTCTTTTATTTCTTCCTGTTATAATTAATATTTCCTCAATTCCAGAAGCAACCGCTTCCTCTATAATGTACTGTATTGTTGGTTTATCAACAATTGGCAACATCTCTTTAGGTTGTGCCTTTGTGGCTGGTAAAAATCTTGTGCCAAGTCCTGCTGCTGGTATTATAGCTTTTTTTACTCTCATAGTTATTCTCTCCTCAAATAATATACTCAAATATCGTAATCTTATTTTAGCATAGCTTTCTACTTGTAATATTATGTCCATTAATACCCAAAATATGTATCATTTTTCTTTATACAGATTATTTATGATCCGCGAGTAACTTTTCTAAGTCAATTACAATATTATCATGAGGATCTATTTTTTTAGCAATTTCTAAATGAATTTTTGCTCCATCATAGTTTTTAACATTCAGATAACACATAACAAGATTTGTGCATATTTCTATAGATTTTGTAACTTCAAATGCCTTCCTAAAGTATTGTATAGCCACCTCGTAATTTTCAAGACAAGCATAGTTTATACCAAACTCATTTATTACTTCTATCAAATTATTATCAATTGCTTGTGCTTCATTTAAATAGTATATAGCCTTCTCATAATTTTGTAGAATTCTATAAGCCACTGCACTATGGTAATATATGTCCGGTTTATCTCCTAATTGCTCCATTAATGGTATTAGAATCTGGAGTGCAGCTTTAGGATCATCAGTTACTAGTTTTTTTGCTTTTTCAAAACTTGTTGTGATTTTTAGAGTATCTTTAAGCTCAATAACCTCTGCTGTTTGCTCTCCATCATTTGTAATATAATTGTTTATTGCAGCATATGCTAATTCATGTCTACTTTCACTATTAAGAACTATTGCTTCATATAGAAATGGTTTACTGTAATGTGCTATTTTTTTAGCATTTTCTATAAGTTTTAATTCTTCATCCTTAAACATAATATTAGTAAATCTTAATTTATCTACTATCAGAAAAATCTTATCGTAATTTTCAATATTTTCTTCTATAATCAATAACCCTTTTAAGATAATATATGCTTCTTCATAATTTTCATTTTGGATTTCTTTAAAGACCACACCTTTAATAAATCCTATTGAATTTGGAATACTATTTATAATTTTTTTATACTCCTGAGAATATTTGAAGTGTTCATCTGCTCCCAAAACATAGAACATGCCTTCTATAAATAGATTAACTGGTATATTATCAAAATCTTCTTTTTCCTTTACCTTTTGGATTATCTCATTAGTTCTCACTGGGAAGTATATGTCATTTACAATGACATAATCATTAATTTTGCTATTCTTTTTTATTTCTAAAAAAAGAAGGGCAGATAATTTTTCAGAAAAATATGCTTTTATATCCATGCTTTCACCTTCCTACTAATCTTAAATATTTATATCAAATATCACTATTAATAATAGTATACTGACGATAATTTGTAAACCATAAGCAACCAAAGTATTGAACATTATGGATCCCTATGAGTTGTTTTATTTAATTTTTGCATGCTTCATTAACTATTGACATAACATTTTCTTTTAGATCAATTATTTTTTTAGATGTATTTTCTAAAGAATTTCCTTTAACCGATAAGTAAATCTTCATCTTCGGCTCAGTGCCAGAAGGCCTAACTACAAACCAAGAACCATCCTCCAATACAAACTTTAGTACATTTGATTTAGGTAATTTAATTATTTTCTCGCGAGTGTTAATTAAATCTACTTCTAAACTAGACCTATAGTCCATTTTTTTTATAATTTTGTTATTATCTATTGAATCCTTCATTGAAACCCTTAAATATTCTAATACATTGCTTATTTTTACCGCACCATCTTTTCCTTTCATTTCTATTGAAACTAGACCCTCCTCGTAGTAGCCATGTTCTTTATAAATATCCATAAGTGCATCATATAGACTTATTCCTTTATTTTTATAGTAAAGTGTCATTTCACAGATTAACATTGCCGCTATAACTGCATCTTTATCACGAACAAAATTTCCTGCTAAATAACCAAAACTTTCTTCGAACCCAAATATAAATTCTTTTTCTCCATCTCGCTCAAACTCTTTAATTTTTTCTCCAATATATTTAAACCCTGTGAGCACATCTATTACTTCAATACTATATTTTTTAGAAATAGACTCTACCATGTCTGTTGTAACAATAGTTTTTATTATCACACCATTTTTAGGCAATTGATTAATTTCACTTAATGAATTTAGCATATAATTACTTAATAACACACCCGTCTGATTTCCAGTAAGAACCCTGTATTTCCCTTCTTTATCTTTAACTAATACTCCAATTCGGTCACAGTCAGGGTCCGTACCAAAAATAATGTCTGGGTTAATATCTTTGGCCATATCAAGTGCCAATTCAAATACCTTTGGATCTTCTGGATTAGGGTATGGAGCTGTTGGAAAATCACCATTTGGCATTTCCTGCTGTGCTACGACGGAAACATTATCATAACCCAGTTCTTTTAAAACTCTTCTCACGGGTATGTTACCTGAGCCATGAATAGGTGTATAAATTATTTTTAAATCTTTTGCACGTTCCTTAACTAGGTCTTGTCTAATAGTTAAATTTTTAATCCTTTCAATATATGATAAATAGAGGTTTTCCCCAATGATTTTTAGCATTCCATTTGTTTTTGCTTTATTAGCCTCCATAGTTTTAACTTTAGAAAAATCTTTTATAATGGCTGCACATGCTATAATTTCACTTGCAACCTCATCAGTTACTTGACCACCATCATCTCCATAAACTTTATATCCATTATACTCTTTAGGATTATGTGATGCAGTAATAACAATCCCCGCTTTACTTTGTAATTCACGAACTGCATAAGATAAAATTGGTGTTGGTGTTAATTCTTCAAATAAATTCACAAAAATGCCATTACCGCAAAGAGTTTCTGCTGCAGCCTTCGCAAATTCCTTTGACATATTTCTTGAATCATAAGCTATACTAACTGATATATCCTCTTTATATTTCGAGTTTAAATAATCAGCGAGTCCCTGAGTAGCTTTACCTATGGTATGTATATTCATCCTGTTGGTTCCTGCTCCAATTACACCTCTTAGTCCCCCAGTTCCAAACTCTAAATCTTTGTAAAATCTATCTTCAATTTCTTTTTCATCTATTAACTCATCAAGCTCTTTCTTCAATTCCAAATTTATAAGTTCAGAATTAATCCAACTTTTATACTTTTCTTTGTACATTATATAATACCCTCCTTGTATTCCTCTAGAACATAACAATTGTTATCCTCAAGCTATTTTTTTTATGTTAACCCAATATATCTTTAGTCACTCATATTATACTATCAACCAATTGCAAATAAAAGACATTTTCAGTGTCTTTATTATGAATTATTATTGCATTTACATTTCTAATCCTTTATAATTATAAATTGCTGAATGAATATATTATAAACAACTATTTTAAAGATTAGGCATTCAAAAATAATTAAACTAGATAGAATCTACTAGCATACTTACCTTATTTATTTGAGTGTGTCTTAATATAAATTCTTTTGAAAGGGGTGTATAAATTGTATAGATTAAATCAAAATGAAACTCCATTATTTGATGCTCTAATGGAATATGTAGACAGAGAAACTTTACCTTTCCATGTACCTGGGCATAAAAAAGGTCTAGGCGCTGATGAACAATTTAGAAGTTTTATGGGGGATAACCCTTTTAAAATTGACGTTACAGTGTTCAAACTTGTTGATAGTTTTCACCACCCAACTGGGCCTATTAAAAAGGCGCAAGAGTTAGCAGCCGATGCTTATGGTGCTGATGCATCATTTTTCTCAGTTCATGGAACTTCTGGTGCTATTCAAGCAATGATTATGTCTGTAGTTGGATCTGGCGATAAAATAGTTGTGCCTAGAAATGTTCATAAATCTATAACCGGTGGCATAATACTTGCCGGTGCTGTCCCAGTTTATATGCAACCTGAACTTGATAGAAAAATAGGCGTTGCACATGGAGTTTCCCCAGAAACTGTGGAAGAGACATTAAAGGATAATCCAGATGCAAAAGCTGTGCTTATAATTAACCCAACATACTATGGAGTTTCCACTGATATTAAAAGAATTGCTGATTTGGTTCATGAATACAACATTCCTCTTATAGTTGATGAAGCTCATGGCCCTCATCTTAAATTTAATAGCAGATTACCAATGTCAGCAATGGAAGCAGGTGCAGATATCTGTGCTCAAAGCACTCATAAAATTATAGGCTCATTAACTCAAAGCTCAATGCTACACGTTAGCTCAAGGCTTGTTAACCCTGCTAGAGTTAAACAATTAATAAACTTACTGCACACAACGTCGCCTTCATATATACTAATGGCATCCCTGGATTGTGCAAGACGACAAATTGCATTGGATGGTAATGAACTTTTAGAAAAAACTATTGATTTATGCAATTATGTAAGAAGTGAAGTAAATAAAATTCCAGGACTATATTGTTTTGGTGAAGAAGTTTTAGATGGCTTTGGAGCTTTCGGTATTGATCCTACTAAAATTACGATTACCTGTAGAGATTTAGGTATAACAGGTTATGACCTAGATATGATACTTTCTAACAAGTATCATATACAAATGGAATTATCCGATCTTTATAACATATTGGCAGTTGGTTCTTTTGGTGATACGGAAGAAGGAATGGAAAAATTACTAGAAGCTTTAAGAGAAGTAAGCGATGAATACTATGGCAAAGGCATAAAAAAATCTGATTTCATTGATATTCCTAGTATTCCTGAGCAAGTTCAAATTCCTCGTGAGGCTTTCAACAGTGTAAATACTGCTGTAGAAATTAAAAAGAGTGCCGGTATGATAAGTGGTGAATTCCTAATGGCCTATCCACCTGGCATTCCAATACTTTGCCCCGGAGAGAGAATAACGCAAGAAATTATAGATTATGTTGAAAAATTAAAAAACACAGGATTATATGTTCAAGGAACCGAAGACCCAGAAGTTGAATATATAAAAGTTGTTCGCGAAGAAGATGCTGTGTATATAACTGTAGAATAAAAGTAAAAAGAACTCCAAATTAGGAGTTCTTTTTACTTTTATTCAAATGTCATTAACTCATCACCTGCAGTATTTCAATATTAAAGATTTAAAAATTATAAGTCATAATATAATTGAAATTCTATTGGTGATGGAACAGGCATTATTTTTTGAATTTCTTTTTCAGTTTTTAGTTTAATCCAGGTATTAATAAAGTGTTCATCAAATACGTTGCCCTTTAATAAAAATCCACAATCTTTTTTGAGTTCGTCAAGTGCTTCATCTAAAGATCTCGGTAATGTTTCAATTTTATTTCTTTCTTCCTCTGGCAAATCAAAAACGTTTACATCGTATGGTCCAAAACCTTCTTTAGTAGGACTGATTTTATTTTCTATACCATCAAGACCAGCCATTAAAAGTGCTGAATATGCTAAGTATGGGTTTGCAGTAGCATCTGATGGTCTAAATTCGAATCTTCTAGTTTCTGGATCTCTAATATACCCTGGAATTCTTATTACTGCAGATCTATTTCCTGTAGCAAAACAAATTGATACAGGTGCTTCAAACCCAGGTACTAATCTCTTATAAGAATTAGTTGACGGGTTAGTAAATGCAAGTAATGCTTTAGAATGCTTTAATACTCCCCCAATAAAATATAGCGCAGTTTCACTCATTTGAGAATATCCATTTTTATCATAGAAAAGGTTTTTCCCATCTTTTCTTAAAAGCATATGAACATGCATACCACTTCCGGCTTCTCCAAATAATGGTTTAGGCATAAAAGTAGCTGTTTTTCCGTGAGCTATCGCTTCATTTTTAATTAAGTATTTTGCCATCATTGTAGCATCAGCCATTTTAGTCATTTTTCCGAGTTCAACTTCTATTTCAAGTTGCCCGGCCGCTCCCACTTCATGATGATGATATTTCACAGGCATTCCCATTTCTTCTAATTTTAAACACATTTCGCTTCTTAGGTCATTATTAAGATCGTAAGGTAAGCCTAAATGGTAACTTTTTTGGAAAGGTGCTTTATATCCAAAATTCTGTTCTTTATTATTCGTATTCCATGGTGCTTGGTTAGAATCTATAAAAACCTCTTGATGGTGATTAGTAACTTCATAATTTATATGATCAAATATATAAAATTCAAATTCTGGTCCTATTACATATTCATCAGCAATTCCGAGTTCTGTCATGTATCTTTCTGCTTTTTCAGCTATAAATCTTGGATCTCCAGAAAATCGTCCTTCATTTTTGCCAAGAGTGTACATATTTGCAATCATACTTATAGTTGGTATCTTACAATATGGATCAACAAAAGCTGTAGTCATATCAGGGATAAATCTCATATCTGAATCCTCTATAGTTGAGTATCCATAGCTTGATCCGTCAAATCCTATTCCATCAGAAAATGTCTTTTCTGATAATCTTTCAATAGGTATAGTTAAATGGTTCCATCGACCTTGTAACGTTACTACTTTAAAATCGACAAATTTAATATTATTTTGTTTTATAAAGTCTTGTACTTCATTAATATTATTAAACATATGTAAAATCCCCCCTTAATTTGTACGAATATTTAAAATATTCGTATTTTTAGTATAATACATGATTTTTATTTGTCAACCCTATCAGTTAAAGAAATAAATAAATCAAAAAAAAGCCACAATGTTTTGTGACTTTTTTCACATTATAATATAAATTATTTAAATTATTTAAATTATTTAAATTTAAAATAAAATTCTATTGTCAATATTTTTTATAGTTTTACAACCCGTAAGCACCATAGCTGATTTCAATTCACTTTTCAAGAAATCAATGTAAGATTTAACACCCTCTGCCTTACCTCCAAATGATGCGGTTACAAATGGCCTACCAATAAGTACAGCATCTGCACCTAGTGCTATCATTTTTAATATATCTGCCCCACTTCGAACTCCGCCATCAGCTAAAATAATAATTTCACCCTTAACTTCCTGCGCGATTTCATTGAGAACATCAGCTACGCCTGGAGTTTGGTCTAATACTCTTCCTCCGTGATTTGACACCACAATTGCATCTACCCCTGCATCTACTGCAAGTCTTGCTTCATCTGCTGTCATTATTCCCTTAAGGATAAATGGAAGTTTCGTTGATTTAACAATTTCTTTAATTTCTTCTACAGTTTTAGGCATAACTGGTTTACCATAAAGTGCTAATGTAATAAGACCACAAGCATCTATGTCCATCCCTATAGCAAACGCCCCGGCTTTTTCTGCTAATTTAATTTTTTCTATAACCTTTTCATTTTCCCAAGGCTTTATTATTGCAATGCCTGCTCCACCTTGTTTTTCTAATTGATCAAGATTAGTTGTGTAAAATGAATCTACCGCTGTATCTCCTACCATTGGGAAAATGCCTCCATCTAGGCACCCACTAATTACCCAAGAGATATATTCTTCTTCAGTAAATTTACCACCCATATTTAAGGTAGTACCTGATACAGGAGCTGCAAATACAGGAATATCCATTTTTCTCCCGAATAATTCTAGCGAAGTATCAGGATTTTTCGCATCATGTATAGTCCTCATATTAAGTTTATAAGCGTCTAATGCCTCTATGTTAATTTTAAAGGCATCCCCCGTTCCTTTTCCACCCATTCCGGGTACTTCACCAGCACAAGCTACCCCATTACATACGGGACAAACTCTGCAACTTTTATTTAAATTCTCTCTAGCTTCTTTTAAAACATCTTTATAATTCATTTTATTTCCCCCTAAGTTAAATCATCACCAGCGATGATGTCTTTAAAATTTATTTCGTCTAAATTTTCTTCTGTATAAATTTTTATGTCCTTGGATAATAGTAACTGCGTCGTAACTCCATTACCGATTTTTTTAGTTCTACTAAAAGTCCCATCGTAAATCTGCGAAACTCCACAAGAAGGACTTCGCGCTTTTAAAATAGCAACACTTGCTCCAACTGCTTCTGCAATTTTTAAAGTTTCATAAGCACCTTTTATAAACTTCGTGGTTGCATCTGCTTCATCTACTCCGAGAATTCTAGCTTTTCCTGCTAGAACGTCCATTCCGTTCCCGTTTACAATTTCCTTTGGATCCCTAGGAGTTTCTAGTCCACCTAGTTGCTCTGGGCAAACAGGAATTGCTTTTCCTTCCATTAAGAGTTTAAATACCCTTTCATCTAAATTATTTCCACCATCATATCTACAATTAATGCCACATAAACAAGCACTCACAATAATCATAACATAACCGTCCTCTATTTATTTGAATTTCCCTTATTTATTTATTAATTAAATTAGAGCTATTTAAGTTCTACTACAGTAACACCACTACCACCCTCACCATAATTTCCTAGTCTGTAAGTTCTAGCATGACTATGCCTTTTTAGCATATCTGTAATAGTCTTTCTTAAAACTCCTGTTCCCTTGCCATGGATAATAGTAATTTCTTTAAGCCCACCTAGAAAAGCTTCATCTAAGTATTTATCGACAGTATACGTAGCCTCCGACCCATCCATACCTCTTAAATCTATAGATGAAGGTACACTTTTTAAAGTTAGCTTCATTTCTCTTCTAACTATCTTTGCCTTTTTCTTTTCTTCCTCAGTAACTTTGGACTTTCGTAGATCATCTAGTTTAACATATATCTTCATAATACCAGCTTGAACCTGTACTTCACCTTTATTATTAGGTTTAGAAATTATAATAACCTTTTGATTAAGCGATGGCAAATATACCTCGTCACCTTCTTTTACTATTTTTAACTTTTCTCCTAGTTCTTCATTGTTTTTTTGTACATGCTTATCTAAGCTTTCTATTTTATTCTTAATTTTTAGCCTTTCCTCTTCAAGCATTTGCCTCGCTTCAGAAGGGTATCCTAACTTTTCTAGTTGTCTCATATTTTTAAGAATAACGTCTGATTCTTCTTTAGCACCTCTAATAAATTTTTTTGCTTCTCTCTGAGCTTCATACATTGCATTTTCTCTAATGTTTTCAAGCTTATATAATTTTTCCTGATATTTGTCTTTTAACTTACTAGCTTCTAGTTTCAAAGCCTCTGCCATCCTAGCATCTCTTTCTGCTTTTATGCTCTTTTCTTGCAAACTTTGAACTAATTCTTCAAACTCTAAGGTCTCTTTAGAAATATTTTCTCTAGCATTTTTAATAATATACTCTGGTAATCCTAATCTCTTAGAAATTTCAAAAGCATTAGATTTACCTGGCACTCCAATTATTAGCCTATAAGTAGGGCTTAGTGTGTCTACATTAAATTCTACGGAAGCGTTTTCGACCCCGGTAGTTTTTAAAGCATATCCTTTTAATTCACTATAATGTGTAGTTGCAACTACTTTTGTACCTCTTGCTCTTAAATTTTCTAGAATTGAAACTGCAAGAGCTGCCCCCTCTGTAGGATCTGTTCCAGCGCCTAATTCATCAAATAGAGCCAAGGTTTTTTTATCTGCTTTTTCAATGATATTTACAATATTGGTCATATGAGAAGAAAAAGTTGATAAGCTTTGCTCTATGCTTTGCTCATCACCTATATCTGCGAAAATATCATTAAAAAAACTTACCATGGAGCCTTCTCTTGCTGGAATTAAAATTCCGCTCATAGCCATAAGTTGTATTAACCCTACAGTTTTTAACGTTACTGTTTTACCACCAGTATTGGGTCCTGTTATTACAAGCGACGTAAATCCTCTTCCTAAGTAAATATTACTAGGAACTACAAGTTTAGGATCTATCAAAGGGTGCCTCGCCTCAATTATATCTATTATTCCATCTTCATTAACATTCGGAATAATTGCATTAATTTCTATTGCATACCTTGCCTTTGCAAAAATAAAATCTAATTCCCACACTATACTTGCATTATTTGAAACAATACTTATATTTTCGTATATTTTATAGGACAATTCAGCTAAAATTCTTTCAACCTCAGCTTTTTCCTTTAACATAATTTCTTTAATTTCATTGTTTAAGTGAACTAAACTCATTGGCTCAATGAAAAGCGTAGCCCCAGAGGAACTCTGATCATGCACAATTCCAGGAACGCTACCTTTATGTTCTATTTTAACTGGAATTACATACCTATCCCCTCTTATTGTATAAAGACTTTCTTGAAGATATTTCGCATTAGATCTAACTAGTGAATTTACCTTTTCTTTTACGGAAGAATTCTTCTCTTTTAGTGATTTCCTTAAACTGAATAGTAAACTACTAGCCCTATCAGAAATTTCTTCATCACTTATTATAGCTACAAAAATTTCATCTTCTAGTTTCTTTATCGGAACAATTCCAATACATATATCTTCTAAAACTCTTGAAGATTCCTCATCATCTTTGTTTCCCACGTATTTCTGAAATAATCTAGCACACCTAAGCATTTGAGCTATTCTAAGGAGCCCAGTTGGCATAAGAGAGGCTGCTTTAGATGCCCTGCTTATGTCACCACGAACATCATATATTCCTTCAAAAGGTGCACTTCCCTTTTTTGATAAAAGAAGTAGTGCCTCATTAGTTTCCTGCAAATGTTCTTTTAGTTCATAAATGTTTGTGTAAGGTTCTAATTTTTCTATAATATCCTTGCCAGCTGTAGTATGTGTATATTCTTTAATTTTGTCTTTAATTTTATAATATTCTAAAACTCTTAATGATTTTGTATTCACGATTTCACCGTCTTTCCTTTATTCCACGCCTCTTTTATAATGCCCTCTTGTATAGTTTTTAAATTCTGTGGTCCAAGTTCTTTTAATATAATTCTGAAGAACCTCAATAGTTTCGTCGAAATTCTCATGGATAAAATCTAATCTAAAACATGAAATATTATTTTTTATAATTTCTGTCATATTAGAAATCAAATTCACTGGTACGTTATTATAAATATAGCTTCTACAGTACTTATCAGTATTAATACCAAATTCTTCGCCTTTTCTATCTTTAAGTGTGTACGCGCCTTTAGTACATTTCTCGGTGCAGCTGCATTTATCACTCTTGTTACCAAAAACACTTCCTATAGCACAATATTCGCTGACCATAAGCTCATATTTCCCGTAAACCATAATTTGCAGTGGCAAAGAACTTTTAGATGCTATTTCTTTAATTTCCTTTTGGTTTAGTTCCGCACTAATACAAGTCCCTGCAATGAAACTTTTGTAGAAATCTCCTGCATAGCTATTAAAAACATTTAATTTATAATCTCCAATTATATTAGTTTTTTTATTAAATCTATTAATTATGCCTAAATTAGCAGTAATAATACCTTTTACATTGCATAAATTAGTTTCAATAAACTCACATACACTTTCAAATTCACCCTTAATAATACTCGGAATCTTCAAATAAATATTCACATCATAATCATTAAAGTTAATGTCACATGATCTCATAAAAGGATTTACAGCAATATTATCAAAGCCCATTTCAATTACCGCTCTTAATTGCTCTCCACTCGTAACATATATAAGTGTTTCCGGTATAATGTTATCACTCGTTTCCACAGTTTCTACATAATTCTTTTCTCCCTGCATTTTAAGTCCTTTATTATAATTAATCTGTGTGTTATTTCTTTCTCTTTTATACTTTCCTATTATATGATTTTTAACATCCTCTATTAATTCCCGCCTAACTGAATTTAATGAAGACATTGGCACAAAACCATCTCCAAAGCTTTCAAAGTTAACTTCATTTATTTTGAAAGGAGTATCTCCTGTTTTAGATAGATTTTGGATAATACGCTCTCTATCTATTGGTTTGTTTATTGATTTTTGAACCAGTTCTCCAATAGCATTAAAGCTCTTTCCCATATAACTCGTACTTATGGTTAGAGGCTTATTCACACAAAATTCAATTGAAAGATTTAGTTCTATTTTTCTCCTATATGCATCGCTATAGGTCTTTGAAAGCTCATTCATTAATTCATCATCAGAAATCTTATATAAAAAGTCAGAAGCTTTGAATTTAGTTGGTTTTAATAGCACCCTATCGCCGATTACTGCCTTTTGAACTTCGTTGCCATCAACAATAATCTTTGATATAGCAAACCCATCATCGTTAAACATTACACCATCTTTTAGTGCTATATTTTCTAAAAGAATCACCGACAAATCAGCAGCAACCTTTCCTATTGCAAGCCCCGAATTCTTAGGAACCTTATATGCCATCATATCTTTTCCTGTATTACCATATAGATACGCTTTTGAAAACCCTTCTCTATTAAATAATTGTGTTAAAACTTTAGTATCCTTATCTAACTTTTGTATTGTATTGTTATAAACATTGTCTATTGCCCGTCTATATATTTCCACAACGCCTGATACATATTCTGGTTTTTTCATTCTTCCTTCAATCTTTAGTGATGATGTACCACTTTTAACTATATCTTTTAAGTTATCTATTGTACAAATATCTTTAGGGCTTAACATGTATGCCTTATACTCTCTGTTAGTGTTTTTATCTATTAGTGTATAAGGTAATCTACATGGTTGGGCGCATCTACCTCTGTTTCCACTCCTACCACCAATAATACTACTCATAAGACACTGTCCTGAATAACATATGCATAGTGCTCCATGAATAAAAACTTCTGTTTCAACTTTTAGTGTATTAGATATGTAATCAATTTCTTTTAAACTAAGCTCTCTTGATAGAACTATCCTACTAAATCCAAGCCCTTTTAAAAACATGGCACCTTCACCATTGTGAATCGTCATTTGTGTAGATGCGTGAAGCTCAAAGCTCGGGAAATTATTTTTTATTAAGTATATTAATCCAGTATCTTGGACAATTAATGCATCTACTCCTACTCTATATAAAAACCCTACATACTCCATAATTTCTTTTAATTCATTATATTTTACTAATGTATTTAAAGTAACGTATACTCTTACTCCATAAATATGGCAATAATCCACTGCAATGGCAAGTTTCTCATCATCAAAATTAAAAGCATATGCTCTTGCTGAAAATTTGCTTCCTCCTAAATAAACTGCATCTGCGCCCATTTGCACTGCTGCATATACGCTTTCCATACTTCCAGCAGGGGCTAGTAATTCAATCTTTTTCATTTGCATCTCTCCTAAAAAAATCTTCTAAATCTTATTATACAGTAAATGTTGTCATAAATTAAGGGATTTTAATATTTCACATCAATAATTCTCATATATCATACGCATTGCTTTCCGCAAGCTGTTTCCTATATAATAGAAATAGTAGAATATAATTAAAAATAGACTAATGGAGATATGAATATGACTATAAAAAATAGTATTAGGAATATAGGAATAGTTGCCCACGTTGATGCTGGAAAGACTACCTTAACAGAGCAACTACTTTATCAAAGTGGTTCTAGCAGAATTCTGGGTAGCGTAGATAAAGGTACAACCCATACAGACTCACTAGATATGGAAAAGCAAAGAGGTATTTCAGTAAAAGCTGCTGAAATTGATCTTAATTACAAAGACACTAATATCCATGTTATAGATACCCCTGGGCATATTGATTTCAGCTCTGAAGTAGAAAGAAGCATAGGTGTTCTAGATGGATCAATAGTAGTATTATCCTCAGTTGAAGGAGTACAACCTCAAACTGAAATATATTTCAACGCTTTAAAGGAATTAAATACGCCTTCAATATTCTTTATAAATAAGCTTGATCGTATTGGGGCCTCCCCCCGTAAAACTATTATGGATATGAAAAAGCTTCTTACAAACAATCTTGTTCCCTTACAACTCGTCTATGAAAAAAATAATGAGTTTATTGTAAGCAACATATTTGAACAGGAGAATTATTCAAAAAATATTTTGGAACTAAAAGAGGATGTTTATAAGCAGCTGCTTGAAGATATAATAGATATGTTAGGTAATTATAATGAAGAAATTTTAAATCAATTCTTTGAAGGTAATTTAACCCTAGGAATGGTAAAAGCTGAGATAATCGTGCAAGCGAGTAAAGGCACAATTTACCCTGTGTTATATGGTACTGCACTAAAAGGTGAAGGAATTAAGGAGCTTCTTGATGGAATAATAGATTATCTTCCTGGCCCAGAGGATTTGGATAATTCTAACCTCTCCGCATTGGTCTATAAAATCTCTTATAACAAAACCTTAGGTAAAATAGCCCATATAAAAATTTTTAGCGGATCAATATCCACGAGAGAAGATATTTTAAATGTTACTACAAACAAAAGTGAAAAAATTACTATGATAAAAAAAATGATTAATCAAAAAATAGTTGATGTAGCGTCAGCAAGTAGTAGTGATTTAGTACTAGTGAGTGGTTTAAATTGTAGCACATATGATGTCCTTGGTAGCAAAACTCATATTCCTAGAATACAAACAATTACAACGCCACTTCTTACTTTGAGAATTTATTCGAAAGTTCAAGAAGACTATATAGCTTTAGTTGAAGCTTTAACGATCTTGCAAGAGGAAGATCCACTTCTTAACATGCAATGGATAAAAGAAAAGAAAGAAATTCATATACGGATTATGGGCAAAATTCAAATTGAATATATCGAAGCTATTTTAATGGAAAGATTTGGCCTACAAGTATCTTTTGGTCCACCATCGGTTATCTATAAAGAAACACCTATATCAAGTGGATATGGTGAATCTCGTTATACTATGCCCAAACCATGCTGGGCTATAGTTGAATTTTTAATTGAGCCGCTACCGAAAGGGACTGGACTTATATATGAATCTAAAGTAAGAACTGAAAAAGTTAAGATGAAGTATCAACGAGAGATAGAAGATAATTTAGATAGAATCTTAAGTCAAGGTATTTACGGCTGGCCAGTAACAGATTTAAAGATAACCTTTATAAGAGGAGAAGACCATGTTATGCATTCACGTTCAGGTGACTTTGCTGCATCTACTGCCATGGGCATCATGAGAGGGCTATATGAAACAGGCACTACACTACTTGAACCCATAATTAAGTATAGGATTACTGTACCTGAGAATGTAGGAGGAAGGGTTTTAAATGACATTATAAAAATGCGTGGCAGTTTTGACTCACCACTTATTCACAACGGTACTTTTACAATAGAAGGAAAAATGCCTGTATCCACCTCTCTTGAATACCCAGGAGAACTGGGCAAAATTTCTTCTGGGAAAGGCATAATGACAACAGGATTTTCAGGTTATGAACCATGCCCCTTAGAACTCGGATCCACAAGGGAAAGAATAGGTGTTAATCCAATAGACAGAGCTAAATTTATACTTTATGTACGGAATGCATTATAAAAAAAA
>NZ_JAENWL010000126.1 GCF_016650095.1 Clostridium sp.
ACTATTAACAAAACCTGTTCTTGCAACTCTTAAAGATTATGAGCAGCAAAAGAAGATGGGTTTGGATCCTGTTTTTATTCCTGAAAGATGTGGTATTAAAGGTGCTGAAGCATGGAATGACATCACAGCACAGAACTATCCTGAACAGCTAGCCGCGTTGAGGGAAAAGGAAGATGTTACTAATACTATGAGTTTTTAAGATAAGGACAATGTTATCCATACTCACTTAAAAAAGGAGAGAAATCCGCTATTGAGATTTCTCTCTTTTTTAGATAAGCAAAATTATTATCACTTAATAAAAGTTAAATAAGCATAAACTTCATGATTTCATTTATAATTTTCATGAAAATGTGATATAATAATTCTTTATTGTCTTATCTACATTCAAATAAATTTAATAGGTCTAATTTGTTTGAATGTATAGAGCAACATCATATATGAAAAATTTGTTAGGAGTGACAACATTATGAAAACTACAATATTAACACCTAGTGGAGTAATAAAATTAGAAGAAGAATTAGAACTTCGTACTGGGGAAAAAAGAAGAGAAATAACAGCAGAAATTAAGGAAGCAAAGAGCCATGGTGATTTAAGTGAAAATGCAGAATATGATGCAGCTAAAGATGATGAAGCAACCAATAACGATAGAATCATTATGATTCAAGAGTTGCTTCGAAACTCTACAGTAGTAGAAGACGACAGTAGTGATGATCAGTTAGGTCTTGGTGGAGAAGCTGATATTAAATTTCTTGATACAGATGATGTTGAAAAAGTATGCCTAGTATCTACAGTAGAGACAAATCCAGAATTAATGTATATAAGTATTGAATCACCACTCGGCATGGCAATATATAAAAAGGCAATCGGTGAAACGTGTATTGTTGTAGCACCAGAAGGTAATTACGAAGTACTTATAGAAAAAATCTACGAATAAGAGAAAATAAATTATTAAATTATAAAAGGACCTCTATAAAATCAATTGATTTTATAGAGGTCCTTTTATAAAATATAAAATTAGGTTAGAGTATAAAAATAGTGAGAACACATAATTCCCACTAGCTAATTATCTACATCCGCATATGAAACTGGTACATTATTTATTCCAAGTTCTTGTGCTGCAGCATATTGATCATGTCCTGACACTATTACAAGACTTCCTTTTTTAACTATAATAGGACTGCTAAATTTATTATTATTTTTCATATAGTTTAATGCTTTGTTTTTTGAACGTTTTATTGATAAATCTTCATCATCATTTACTAGCTTTGAAATATCCATTATTTCATCAGTTCCAGCTGGCATTTCACAGTTTAAATCGATTTGTCCATTTTCATCCTTTAACAAATGGAATATTTTAATTGATGATGCTTCTACTGAAATAAATGGGGTACCTTTGCTATTTACACATGCTTTTAATTCACCCTTAATCACAAAATAATTCACATCCGTCATACCTATTATTGCATCTCTCCAATATTCCCTTTTTACAATTACTCTATAAACCGATTCCATATTGTCATAAGTACCTATTTTAAATAGTAAATTGACATCTCCATTCACTAGCTTAGTTGTTTTTACAGGTAATCCCTTTATTATAATCTCGCTTTTATTCATAACTTAATTCTCCCTTATATTGTATATTTTTTTAGACTAATTTACCATCCTAATTTGTTGCTTTTTAAAGATACCTCAGCTCTCAAATACTAAATAATAAAACACCTAGAAAGCACATAACCCCTTCTAGGTGTTTTTAACTGTTTTGCAATTTAATCCCAGATTAATTTTCACACAAGTATAATTGCTTATGGCTATATTAGATACTTTTAGATGTTTTTTAACTATATAAATTCTATCATTATAAGCTAACACAGACCTCACCTCTTCCTGAAATTAAAAATATTTATCGATAAATTACAATTACTATTTTCATTATCTTTAATTATGTATTCATTGTAACATTTTATGCATAGAATAACAATTTAAATCTATATCAATAGTATAAGGGGTTTTAAAAAGAAAGACATATTTTTTTCAGTATAAATAATCGACAAGTAGTTACTACCTGCCGATCAAATAATCTATGCTACAAATGAGCTATTATAAGTTCCATTCTACCAAAAGGTAATTCTATTGGAAGCACATATGTAGAATCAACTGTCTTATCGAAAGCCACTGACTGGGACTCCATGTCTAATTCTATTCCTACATTAGACATCCCTACAAGATACAATCCGTTGTTTAAGTTTAAAAACTCGCCTACAGAATCTTTAGTCATTTCATCCACAATAGAT
This sequence comes from Clostridium sp., assembly GCF_016650095.1. Classification (GTDB taxonomy): domain Bacteria; phylum Bacillota; class Clostridia; order Clostridiales; family Clostridiaceae; genus Clostridium_AD. Next base: position 2,292 of record NZ_JAENWL010000126.1, read on the forward strand.
AACTCTTCCTCTGCATATCTAGACGCAATTAGTGCAAACACTTTCTCTTCTGCATTAATATAAGTCTGTAAATTAATTGAGTTTTTTATTCTTTGACTTACTGCACATTTTGTTTTGCATTTTTCAACCTTCATAATTTTATTTGTATAAACCTCTGAATCAATAAATCGAATTATATTTCGCATAAATAAAGCAATGTAGTGTTTTATTACTTTCCCATATTTATCCTCATCTAAATTCACATAAATATTTATGATTTCCTCTACGTCGTCTCTTTGCAACGCATCAAACTGACGCTCAGAAATATTATATTTTTCCTTATACTCATAAATTGCTTTTTCAAACTCATCAAGAGACATATAGTTTTTATCTATTGAAGCTTGTGCCAATAAAAGATGACCAAATCTTTGGGATGATAGCAATTCTTCTACTTGCTCCTCTTTTAAATATGCCTTGTCTACAGCTAGCTCGCCAAATCGTTTATCAGCTTTTGCTTGCATTTGGTGTACCTCACTGGCCTGCTGCGCATTCATATATCCTGCATTTATAGCTAAAACGCCTAGCTTTAATCGAACTGACTGTTGATATTCTAACGATGCCTTTAATTGCTCAGCTGTTAGGTATTTTTCATTTAATAAATATTGACCAAAATATTGACTAAACATATCTTCACTCTCCTCGCTTATTTTAGATTAAGAAGGATCTTATTAATTTGTTCCTTCTCCCAAGGCTTTTGCACAAATTCAAATGCCCCTGCTTTTATTGACTCTTTTACATTTTCTTTTGTGCCAGCTGAAGAAGCCATTACTACTTTTGCATCTTTATCAAATTCAATTATTTCTTTAACTGCTTCAATCCCATTTTTAAAAGGCATAATAATATCCATAAAAACCAAATCTGGCTTACTCTCTTTGTACATATTTATTGCTGTTTGCCCATCATCAGCTTCCATAACATCATCACACCCACAACTTTTTAATACCGCTCTCAACTTTTTTCTAATTAGCATAGAATCATCACATATTAATACTTTCAACAAATTTTCTGCCATTTAAACTCCCCCTCATTTTAATATACAAAATTATTATTTCTATACATACTTTCGGCAAATTTCCATAAATACCTTTTTTCCCTGCACTTTATTTTAGATGAAAAAGTCCAAAATATCCATGATAATAATTTACGTAACCCTTTCTCTTTCAAAGTTCCTTACGCTCAGAACTTCAATTATTTATAAACGCCAATTAAGCAACAAAAACTGTTGTAGTTTTCGTTGCTTAATTGGCCTTATAATCTTTAAAAGATACTTATATTTGTTTACTTTTTATCATCTTCTACAAAACTGTAATGTCCTTAAAAGTTCCTTTAGTAGATATACTTGGATTAAATACATGTTCTACTCTAGGTAATGATATTCCTAAAGTTTCCCTAAGAACGTCCTCTACTGTTTCAACTGTTTTGATAGTTAACAGGCTTTTTACTTCTTCTGGTACATCCTTCAGGTCAATTAAATTATCCATTGGAATTAATATTTTTGTTATCCCAGCTCTTTGGGCTCCGATTAACTTTTCCTTAAGTCCACCAATTGGAAGCACTGCCCCTCTTAAAGTAATTTCGCCTGTCATTGCAAGCTTTGGATCCACCTTTATGCCTGTAACAAGTGATGCAAGTGCAGTGAATAATGTAATCCCAGCTGATGGGCCATCTTTAGGAACAGACCCTGATGGAACGTGAATATGAAGATCTCTTTCCTTAAAGTTTATAGAATTCATTGGTAACCTTGACTTAAGTAAGCTTAAAGAAATCTTTGCTGATTCTTTCATAACATCTCCTAATTGCCCCGTTAAAGTGACTTGTCCACTTCCAATCATGTCTGTAGCTTCAATGAAGAGTATCTCTCCACCTACAGCTGTCCATGCAAGTCCTGTAACAACTCCTGGTGGATTCTCTCTCTGAGCCTTATCATGACTTGAAACCTTTCTTCCAAGTAAATCATCTAACTCGCCTACGGTAACTCTGAATGGTAATTCTACCTTCTTAGACACAATCTTCTCTGAGGTAATTCTTGCAAGTGTAGCCAACTGTTTTTTAAGTCCGCGAACCCCAGCTTCCCTTGTATATTCACTAATTATTTCTTGCAGCGCTTCGTCTTCAATAACTAACTGCTCATTATTTAATCCATGTTCTTCAAGTATTTCAGGTATTAAGTGATTCTTACCAATATGAAATTTTTCATTCATAGTATAACTAGATATATTAATTATCTCCATTCTATCAAGAAGTGGCCTTGGAATGCTTTCTAGGGAGTTAGCTGTCGCTACAAAGAATACCTCTGACAAATCGTAAGGTAAATCCAAGTAATGATCAGTAAAGCTATTGTTTTGCTCAGGATCTAATACCTCAAGTAGTGCACTGGCTGGATCTCCATTATAGCCAGTCATTAGCTTGTCCACTTCATCTAAAACCATAACTGGATTTATTTCTCCTGCTTTCTTAATGCTTTGAAGAATTCTTCCTGGCATTGCACCAATGTAAGTTCTTCTATGTCCTCTAATTTCAGCTTCATCACGTATTCCCCCTAAACTGAGTCGTATATATTTCCGATCTAGTGCCTGTGCAATACTTTTCCCTAGACTTGTCTTCCCTGTACCTGGTGGTCCAACTAATAATAAAATGGACCCCTTCTTATCATTCTTAAGCTGCATAACTGCTAAATGCTGTATTATTCTATCCTTCACCTTTTCAAGTCCATAATGCTGCTCATCAAGGATTCGTCTTGCTTCTCCTAAATTAATAACTTTAGGATCAGACTTTTTCCAAGGAAGCTTAACTAATAAATCTAAATAGTTACGTACAATGTTGTATTCAGCACTATTTTCACTTTGTCTTTCTAGCTTTTCTAGTTCATCTAATGCAACATCTTTTATTTCATCTGGCATATGAGCCTCTTCAATTTTACTTAAATAATCTTTATCTTTTTTCGCACCTTCAGTTTTCCCTTCATTTAATTCACTTTGGATAGCTTTTAATTGCTCTCTAAGTACTGACACTCTATAATTTTTGTTAGCTTTTTCAGTAAATTTTTCTGCCATCTCAAATTGTAACTTTAGAGCTTCTTTCTGCTTTAAAAGATAATCCATAAATTTCAAGATCCTCTCTTTTAAAGATTGAGTTTCAATCAAATCGTACTTTTCTTGGTTTGAAAGTGGCATAAATTGAGTAAGATGAGCCATGAGTATATTTAAATCCTTTTGCTCGTCTACCATCTTCATAAACTCATCTGAGCCCTTAAAGTTTTCACTAACCTCACGAGTAACCTTTTTCACATACTCTAGCATTTCTTCCATGCTCTTTTCTGTAAGATCTACAATATCAGGTGCAACCTCAAATTCTACACGGATAAAATCATTTTCGATAGTAAGTAATTTTATTTCAACTCTGTCTAATATTTTTATTTTTATTTGGTAACCTTTTTCTTTTTTTTCAATTCCCATTACCTGAAAGGAAACCCCGATGCTATTAAAATCTTCTTGCTTTAGTTGAGTTTGAATAAAGTTTTGCTTTAGTGGTAGCGCAATACTAAATTGCTCCTCTTTACCTAAATTTTGAAGCTCTCGTTCACTAATTTTATTTAATTTTAAAGTATAAGTCATACCTTGCAATAAAACTATGTCTACTACTGGTATTACCATTCCCTCTTTATTCTTTTTATCTATATTCATCATTATAACCATCCTTTCTTTCAATATCATCCATAAGTACATACTCATTCATAAGTGAATGTTCGTTTAACTATTTATTAAATAATAGCGAGACACTTTGCAATTATAATTCCACAAAACTCTCTCGCTTTAATAAATTAATTTCCCTTTTTATAGAAGTAATGCATCTTGAATTATTCTAATCATCTCTTCAAGAATTTCCCCTTGTTCAACCTCTCCAATGCACTGCTTAATAGCAATTGATTTAACTGGATAAAAAATAATTGCTACCAAATTATCGTTTTGAAGATCTTTAAGCACCCTTTTCTCTTTCATTTCTTCTAACATAATATTTAAATTCTGTATACCTTTCTTTTCTGAACATTGACTAGCTAAAGCTGGGCAACTTGAAAATTGATCTACAAAGTGAAATATTTCTCCATGTTCTTGAATGTAAGTATAATATCCTCTAGCAAGTGTTTCAATAAATTGATGCCCATTAATATCCTTATAAATCTTGCTTAGTAAATAATCAAAAATCTCTTCAGAATACTCATGATATATATCACGAAGCATAATCTCTTTATTCTCATAATAAATATAAACTGTAGCTGGGGAAACCCCGGCCTCTTTAGCAATCTTAGAAATAGAAGTACCATGAAAACCTAATTCAAGTATTAATTTAACAACTGCTTCTTTTATATTTTTTTCTTTTCCATCATCTTTTCTTCTCATTTATTCACCTCTATTACATTCTATAATAAACGACCATTCATTTATTGTCAAGTGGTATTCTTATTGCTAAATCTTATTTTTATAATTATTTTCTCCCCCCACCCTAAAAAATCAATATATTAACGTATATATAAATAGTATTAGGTTTCCTGTTTTCGTATAGACTTTATGGATATTTTTGTTACATAAAAAACATCAATATACGCAACTATAACAGTACTTTATTCGACATATAGTTTAATTTATATTTATATAAATTACTAACAGTTTAGAAAGGAATAATATTTGTGGATAATGTGGCACTTGATATAGAAAAACTTAGAGATGAATTAGAGAGTCTTATCTTGTTAAAAGGCATAAACCATACAAAAGTATTAAAGTTGAGCCAGAGATTAGATAAATATATATTACTGCATTATTTGAAAAAATGATATATTAATTCCCTTGGATTATATGCTAAAAATAACGAATAAAATTATAAAAAGAAAGGCTGGAAAATTAAATTGAGACACTTAAAATTTAGAGTTTGGGATGATTATAAACAAAAAATGAATACTATACAAGGTATGACTTTTGAAGCACAAAGTCTGGTTCCTTCTGCTCTGAAGCTTCCTGGCTTAACCTGGAGACCTGTTGAAGAATTTGAATTGCTTCAATGGGTATACTTATCTGATATCAATGGAGTCGATGTATATGAAGGTGATTTTGTTAAGATTTCTTCTACTGTATACAATGTTATTTGGAATGAAACCATAGTAAATTTTCAGCTTGAAGAGTTTGAAGGGCCTTTGAGCCGTAGTATTATTGATGTTTCTCTCGGAGATATAATTGGTAATAGATTCGAAAATGCGGATTTATGTAATAAATAGTACATTAAGGGGCATTCAAGTAAATAAGAAGTCAGTATGCGAGTCTATTTATTTCCATGCCCCTAATATAAAATAGCAAACAGAAACTGGAAGTTTCTGTTTGCTAATACCCTAAACTATTCATAATAATTAAAGCAGTGTCCTCTATAGCTCTTTTAGTAACATCAATTCTTAAACACCTTGTTCTTTTCATTATTTTTTCTGCATAATCTAACTCGTCGAGTATTCTTGAATCATTAGAATATTGAAAACTAGAATTAAGTCCTTTGAATTTATCCATTCTATGTTTCCTTATTTCGATAAGCTCAAAAATATTTATATTAAGCCCTATAATCCTTTTTGAAGGAATGGTATATAGTTCTTCTGGGACAGGGACTTCAGGCACTAAAGGTATATTTATTGCTTTAATTCCTTTATTAGCTAAATACATACATAATGGAGTTTTTGAGGTTCTTGAAACGCCAATAAGTACTACATCTGCATACTTTATTCCATTATTATCTCGGCTATCATCATATTGTATAGCAAACTCCATAGCTTCTATTCTTTTATAATACTCCTCGTCCATGTTCCATATTGCTCCTGGAACATAGTCTGGCTGCTTATTTAATAACTTAGATGCCAGGCCTATTCCCGGTCCTAAAACATTTGATACAAATATTCCTTTTTCTACACACCTCTGAACTAAAAATTCTTTTACCTCTACCATAATTATAGTCGAAATAACCATTGCTTTAGAATTACTATCTATTTCGCTAATAAAATTATTAACGTCCTCAGCTGTATTGACATATGGTATTCTCTTCACTATTACACTATCTGGAAACTGACTTGCTACTGATTTTGCTACAAGTTCTGCTGTTTCCCCTATTGAATCCGATATCGCATATATTGTTAACATCTTTCGCATCTCATCTACTTTCTTTTGTATTATCTTCTTTTATGAATATAATGTATATGAGTTATATTACTACAAAACAACAAAACAATCTACAAAAGAGGAAAAATTTCTCTCACTCTTTAACTAATAAATACTAATTTAATACATAAATTGAACCTATACCTATTCTTGTGATCCAAAAATAGCTACATTCTGATTATCTAAAACAAATACATTTTCTTTCCATTTTAAAGTATTCAAAACATAACCTAAAGAGTCTGCATTGTATCTTCCAGCTATCTTTTGATAAGCCAATAGCTCATATACTTTATTTGAATCAAAATCCACTGGATATAAGCCACTTATCGGATTTACAAATCCATCGATTGGATTTTTTAGCTTCCCATTTTCATCAAGTGTAATACTCGTAAACCCACCTGTCATTCCATCTTGAATTACA
>NZ_JAENWL010000024.1 GCF_016650095.1 Clostridium sp.
AACATATCCTCCATCTACCAAAAGACGTCCTGCTAGTCTTATCGCTTCATATTTATCTGTAGATTTTAAATGAACCTTAATATTTTCTTTTTTTAACACAGTACTTCCTTGTGGCAAATCACTCTTCGTATTAACATCTTCTACTTCTGGAGATTCCAGTATTTGAAGAATTTGTTCAAAGGCTGTATTTTTAAGAAAATCTTTTACTGCTATATATTCAGCCTTCGGTCCTGACGCTTTAGCTCTAACTGCTAAGCTCTCGTGTGTAACAATAACCTGTGCATCCCTTGCTATATCATTTACGGCACAATTTATTACTTCTATGTTTATGCCTGCCTTTTTCAACTTGTTTCTTAAAGTAGATGCTCCCATTGCACTTGATCCCATTCCAGCATCACATGCAAATACTATTTTCTTTATCAATGTTTTATTATATGTTTTTACTTCTTGTTCAGTTTTTTTAGTTCCTTTTAGCCCTTTTACTGTTGTCTTTGCTTTTTCTAAATCATCTTCTCCCGAATCCTTCGAACCTTTAATAAAGAATCCCGCTATTAAGAACGATACTACTGCTGATACAAGTACTCCTGCAAGAACACCTATAAGTCCGCCTTTAGGAGTCATAGCCATTAATGCGAATATACTTCCTGGTGATGCTGTTGCTATAAGTCCTGCATTGAAGATTCCAAATGTGAAAATTCCACTTGCTCCACCACCAATTACTGCTAGTAGAAGTACTGGTTTCATTAAAACATAAGGGAAGTATATTTCATGTATTCCACCTAAAAAGTGAATAATTACTGCTGACGGAGCAGATTCTTTTGCTATTCCCTTTGCAAACATCCAATACGCTACAAGTATTCCTAGCCCTGGACCTGGATTTGCTTCTAACAAGAAGAATACTGACTTTCCTACTTCCTTAGCTTCTTGTATTCCTAAAGGTGAGAGAATTCCATGATTTATAGCATTATTTAAAAATAATATTTTACCTGGCTCAATGAATAAAGATGTTAATGGTAATAAGCCCGCATTTACTATAACTCCTACTCCAGTTTCTAATATGTTGTTAAGACCAAGTACCAACGGTCCAATTCCAAGAAATGCAATTATAGCGAGTAACATACCTATTATTCCGGCTGAAAAGTTATTTACTAACATTTCAAAACCGGCTGGAACTTTACCTTCAATTGATTTATCAAACTTCTTAATAACAAATCCTCCCAGGGGCCCCATTATCATAGCACCCATAAACATAGGAATATCTGCTCCTACAATTACACCCATGGCAGCTATTGCACCTAATACTCCACCTCTACTACCTCCCACCATTTTTCCTCCGGTATATGCTATTAATAGTGGTAATAGATAGGTAATCATTGGTCCTACCAATTTAGCAAGATTAGCATTAGGTGTCCATCCTGTTTCAATGAATAGAGCTGTTATTAACCCCCATGCGATAAATGCTCCAATATTAGGCATTACCATACCGCTTAGGAATCGCCCGAATACCTGGACTTTTTCTTTGAGTTCTGTTTGTGTTTTAACTTCCATTACTTTTCCCCCTTCAAACTTGTTAAAATATATTCCTTAATGTAATTATACGTTTACACAAACTACGCTACAACACAAAGATACGTGTATTTTGTCACTTAAGCTTAGTGACAAAACTGAGTATTCTGAATTTTCCGCAATATAAAATAACGTAAGAAACTTCGCATCCGAAATTTCTTACGTTATTTTGTGGGTTTAAAAATATTTTGGATATCTTATTTATTTGCTTTCTCTTCAATCATTTTAGCAAGAGCATGTGCCATTTCATCTAATTCATTTTGAACTCTGCCTTCGAGCATTACCCTCACTAGTGGTTCTGTACCTGAAGGTCTTATAAGCACTCTTCCACAGCCATTTAATTTCACTTCTATTTTTTTAATCTCTTCCATTATGTCACTATCAGTTTCATGGATGTCTTTTTTATCATTTGGTACTGTTGCATTAACCAAAACTTGCGGAAGCTCTGTCATCATTGCCGCTAGCTCTGATAATGGTTTTCCGGATTCTTTAATTACAGTTGCTAATTGAAGTCCCGATACAAGTCCATCCCCTGTAGTATTAAAATCTAAGAAAATTACGTGACCTGATTGTTCTCCACCTAGACTATAACCCTCTTCTTGCATCTTCTCAAGCACATACCTATCTCCTACTTTAGTTTTCACTGTGGTTATGTTTTCTTCCTTCATCGCAATATCAAGTCCCAAATTACTCATAACTGTTACTACTACAGTATCTTTAGTTAATTTCCCCATGTTCTTTAGGTGCTTAGCACAAATAGCAATTATGAAGTCCCCATTTATAAGGTTTCCTTTTTCGTCCACCGCTAAACATCTATCTGCATCACCATCAAATGCTAACCCTAAATCACAATGATTTTCTTTAACAAAAGCCATTAAGTGCTCAGGATGAGTAGATCCACAGTCTTTATTTATATTTATTCCATCTGGGTCATTGTTTATAACTAAAACCTCTGCTTTTAGATCTCTTGTAGCTTTTACTGAAGTAATATAGGAAGCCCCATTAGCACAATCTAATGCTATTTTAAGTCCTTTTAAGTCTCCTGAAATAGTAGATTTTGCAAATTCTATATAATCCTCTACAGCATTTTTCTTAATTGTTTTTATACCTAAATCTCCAGCAATTGGTGACGGTACTCCGTTAAAACCACTTTCTATAACTGCTTGTATTGTATCCTCTAATTCATCAGATAACTTAAAACCCTTACTATCAAAAAACTTTATTCCGTTATATTCTACTGGGTTATGTGATGCTGAAATAACAACCCCTGCATCTGCTCCATATTTTCTAGTTAAATATGCCACTGCTGGTGTAGGCACCACTCCAAGGCATATTGCTTCTGCACCTACAGATAAAATTCCTGCGACTAATGCTGATTCTAACATGTCTCCTGAAACTCTTGTATCCATTCCTACTATAATTTTAGGTTTATGTGCTCTGTCAGTTAGTACAAACGCTCCTGATCTTCCAAGCCTATATGCAAGCTCAGCTGTTAATTCTGTATTTGCTATACCGCGTACTCCATCTGTCCCGAACATTCTACTCATATTTTTCTACCTCTTTCTCAATGTTTTATAGTTTTATTATAGGGCATACTAAAAAATAACTAGTCAGCATGCTAGTATTTCATATAAAAAGTTCTTCATTTTCTTTTATTTTTTATTTGCATATTCAGTAAAATCCCTTTGTATAAAGGCATAAATCTTAATTATATTATTGATTGTATTATACTACAATAATAAGTATTTGTAAAAAAGTTCTAGTATTTTATGATAATTTAACCAAAAAAAATAACCCGCATTGGATTATTTTTTGTTTAATTATGAAATTTCTCCTCTTGAACAACCCTAAATTCGTATTAATACTTCCGTACCGTCGTTAGCTCTTATATCTACTAAATTTAACCCTTTATATTCACTTAATGAAATAATTAAATTTCTCATTTCATTCCAGTCTACCAGTTCTAAATATTTAGCATCCTTTTCTTTAATGTGTTTCATTACAATTTTCTCTATGGGAAGTCTTGTGGCCAGTCTTATTGCCCACATTGGTACTGGAATCCTTATTTTCCTACCTTCCCCTGTTTTAATATAAATCTTCATATAACACCTCAAAAGTTCTAGATTTATTCTATAACAACCTCAACTGTATCTCCATCTCCAGTTTGTATGTCCACAATCTTTCCACCTATACCACCATCTATGGCATCTAATATAGTTTGAGTCATAGCATCCATGTCGACTTCGTTCATGCCATTTATATTTACATTCGGAATTTTTCCAAAGCTTTTTATCATGCCACTGACAAATGCCAGTGGCAGGTTAATATTCACAATGTCATTCTCTTTAGACCTCACCTTTATTCTCAGCATTTTAATTTTGAATTTACTATTACCATAGCTATTAGTATTCGTTGTTACTTTCTCTAAAATAACAGCTTCTTTGCTTTCTCCCTTTAGAGCTTCTATGAGTTGCATAGCTTTTTCTGAATCAATTTTACCTTCTTCAACCATTTTTAATATTCTTGAGATTTCTTCATTCATTATATATCCTCCTTTTCTGTAGCCCGAAATTCCCAATTCACAGCTTTCTTATTTACCATTCAGCATAATTAACGCTTCATCAGCAGTGATTTCACCTTTTTCTAACATATCTATTACATCTTTTTTATCAACAGAAGGTTTTTGCTTTAAAACAGTATAACCAAGTGAAGTAATAACTTCATCTAGCTTTGCCCTAACTGTTGGATATGATATACCAAGTTCCTTCTCCACGTCCTTAATGTTCCCTCTTGATTTTAAGAATACTTCAATGAAATATAACTGTTCACTATTCAAATAATCAAATTTTGATAATTCAAATTGGTTCTCAACCATAGTTCCACATTCATCACATTTTAGTCTTGTTACTTTTAATTTCGAACTACAAACTGGACATTTGCACAATATTTTATAGGCCATTTTACCCACCTTCTTTTATATTCATTATATTCCCTTTAATTAAAATAATCAATATAAATATTGATTATTTTAATTATATTTGAATATATATTGATTATTTTAATCTTTTTATTAATAATATTAATTCGAATATACTCAATCATTATTATTTAGTAATTATAAACTTGTGCCATATGTGCTTTTGCTCTTTAACTATTGAAACACTTGAAATATTAATTTCTCCGCTATTATCCGCTTATAATTACATCATTATATTTTCCTCCACCAGCAGTGCCTGACCCGGATATTTTTATATCGCCATAATTCATCTTTTCCATATTAGACCTCCTATATTTTTATGCTTATAAAATATATAACATTCTTAAATCTTAATTTTTAGTCCCACAATGCTTTGTGATATGTTAAGCCTTAATACCCTTAAGTCACCCTTTTCTAATAATTCATCATCACTTAAAAATACATCCGCTAAATTAGTAGAAAACAATATAAATAATTACAATTATCAACAATATACTTGTAGTTATTAGTATTAAATTGTTATATAATTAGTTTGTTATTTTACATAAATTATATAATAAAAAAATATGGGGACTAAAAATCCAAATGGGAGATCAATATGAGCAATGGAAAAGGACTTAAAACTTTTGAAGGGGTTTACGTTCCAACGATTCTAACAATATTGGGTGTTATTCTATATCTAAGATTAGGTTGGATTGTTGGAAATGCTGGGCTTTGGAATACATTAATTATAATTGTAATAGCACATACAATAACCCTATGTACTGCTTTATCAATGTCATCAATGCTTACAAACATAAATATTGGGCCAGGTGGTGCGTATGCTATTATCACAAGATCACTAGGGCTTGAAATGGGTGGGGCTATAGGTATTCCTCTATACCTTTCTCAATCCATATCTGTTGCTTTTTACATAACTGGATTTAGTGAATTATGGATTACGTTTTTCCCAGATCATTCTATCAAATTGGTTGGAGTATTAACCTGGGCACTCCTTACGATTTTATCAATTATTGGTGCGCGCCTTGCCTTTAAAATACAATATTTTATACTAGGGGCAGTGGTTTTATCTATAATATCATTCCTAACTGGACACAGCTTAAATCCAGGACCAATTGTACTAACTGGAGGACTAAGAGAAGCAGGATTTTGGGCAACTTTTGCGATTTTTTTCCCGGCAGTAACGGGTGTACTTACAGGTGCAACCATGTCTGGAGAACTGGAGAATCCTAGGAAAAGTATTATAACAGGAACCTTGGCAGCGGTAATTACAGGATTTGGAGTATATATACTGCTTGCAATTTGGTTTGCAAAACAAGCAACGCAAACACTATTACTTGCAGATAATTCTATTATTTTAAGGCTTGGAAGTGTTAGGTTTATTATTATTGCAGGAGTAATGGGTGCGGTACTCTCCTCAGCACTTTCTGCTTTAGTCAGTGCGCCAAGAACCCTTTCGGCTTTAAGTGAAAACAGAGTAGTTCCATTTTCTAATGTATTTGCAAAAAAGAATAAGAATGGAGAACCCTTAAATGCAATTATTATTTCCTCTTTAATATCATTTTGTGTTCTATTTGGGGGTAACTTAAATAGTTTAGCAGAACTGTTGACCATGATATTCTTAACAACATATAGTATGATCAACCTAGTAGTGTTTTTGGAACAGAAGATTGGAATTACCAGTTTTAGACCGACCATGTCCATGCCTATTTATATCTCTTTGATTGGTGCATTTGGCTGTTTTTTTGCAATGATTCTCATTAATCCTTTTTTCACTGTTGTTACACTTATATTAACTATGGCAATTTATACAGTGCTTAAAAAAAGAAATATGACTTCTCCTTGGGGTGATGTAAGAGGAGGTATTTTTTCATTCATTGCTGAATGGGCAGCTCAAAAATCAATGTCACTACCTTATCATCCTAGACTTTGGAAACCTTCCATTGTAATACCTGTTGAGAAACCGGAGGATTTTAGAAGGATATCACGTCTTTTGCAAAGTATCATATTTCCATCAGGTCGTATTTATTATATGAATATCTATGAAGAAGATAATATAGACTCAGAGTATGAAAAAGAGATTGATGATGAATTAATTCCATTAAAAGCAAAAAAAATATTTACTCAGAAAGTTCTTATAAAGTCGCAAGACTTTAATGATGTACTAATTCCAACGCTACAGTGTTTATCTAGCACATTTTTGTCTCCAAATGCTGTATTATTCACTATTAGCGACGATTTGGATAAGCGAATGCGTTTTAAAAATCTATATGAAGAGCTTAAACCCATTAAGATGGCAGTTATGTGTTTATGGTTACACCCTAAATATAACATAGGACCTGAACAAAAAATTAATTTTTGGCTGAGGGACAAAAGTCCAAATAATGATTTGATTGTACTTTGTGCTCTTCAAATTGCTAGAAATGTAGGTGCAGAGATTAAACTCTGTCGTGTAGTTAATAATGCCCAGCAAAAGAAAAAAGAAGAAAATCAGCTTAAAAAATTTATTGAAGATGCAAGACTACCTATAAATACAAAGATTGATTTATTTGCGGGTGATTTTAAGGAAATTTTTAAAGATGAAATAGCAGATTTAAGCATTCTTGGGATGCCTTCCCGATATGAGGAAATGCTTGAAGTTGTTGAAATATCCCCAGGAAGCTTATTATTCATAGCTACCGGCGGCATGGAAAATGCTCTTTCTTAAATTAAAATGGAGATTAATAAGTATGTAGTTAACTATAAATAAAAAGCTATGATGTAGTATTCCCTACCTCATAGCTTCTTTATTTTTTATTTGAAAAATAATCACAGACTATTATTTACTTTACGTATGATGCTCCTACCTCAAGCGCTTTTTTATTTATTTCAAAGAATTTTTCTTTACCGTGAGCCTTTAAAGCCTCCACTAATCCTTCCATAGGTACTATTCCTGTTCTTTTAACCAATGTTCCTAGAAGTACCATATTAGCTATCTGCTTGCTTCCAATCTTCATAGCTTCTGTTTGAGCTGGAACGCATATTACTTCTATATCTTCTCTAATTGGCATTCTATCTACAAGGTCAGAATCTAATATCAAAAGTCCACCTTTAGCTAGGTCATTTTCAAACTTATCAAGAGAAGGTCTATTCATAACTATAAGTGCGTTTGGCTCATTAATTATCGGAGAACCAACTGGCTCATCTGACATTATAACTGAACAGTTAGCAGTACCTCCACGCATTTCTGGCCCGTAAGATGGAAGCCATGAAACATTCATGTTAGCATCCATACCTGCATATGCTAAAAATTTTCCCATTGAAAGTGTACCTTGACCACCAAATCCTGCAAATATAATTTCTTGTGTTGCCATATTATTTTACCTCCATGGTTGTGTCTTTTTTAACCCCTAGAGTATAGAATGGTATCATATTATCTCTAAGCCATCCCATTGACTCATAAGGTGATAATCCCCAGTTAGTCGGACATATTGATAATACCTCTACCATTGAAAAACCTTTCCCAGCAATTGCATTTTGAAACGCTTTTTTTATAGCTTTCTTTGTTTTATTAACATTTGGAACACTATCTACAGATACTCTTTCTACATAACACGCACCTGTTAAAGTTGATATCATTTCTGATACTCTAATAGGATGTCCTTGCAATTTCGTATCTCTTCCATAAGGAGTTGTTTCTGTTACTTGACCTGGAAGAGTAGTTGGAGCCATTTGTCCACCAGTCATGCCATAAATACAATTATTTACGAATATAGTAACAATGTTCTCTCCGCGAGTAGCAGCATGCACTATTTCAGCCGTACCTATTGCTGCGAGATCTCCATCTCCTTGGTATGTAAATACTACTGCATCTGGATTAGATCTTTTAATTCCTGTAGCCACTGCTGGCGCTCTTCCATGTGCTGCTTCGAACATATCACATGCAAAGTAATCATATGCTAAAACAGAACATCCAACTGGAGCTACTCCTATAGTTTTATCTATTACGTCTAACTCTTCAAGAACTTCTCCTACTAATCTATGAATTAACCCATGAGTACATCCCGGACAATAATGCGTAGGAACATCTAATAATGCTTTAGTTGGTTCAAATACAATTGCCATTATTTCGCACCTCCTACTATTTCTTTAACTTTATTTAATATATCCTCTGGATGAGGAACCATTCCACCTGATCTTCCGTAGAAGTATACAGGTTTTCTTCCTTCAACTGAAAGTCTAACATCTTCAACCATTTGTCCACAGCTCATTTCTACTGATATATATCCATGTTTTGTGGTACTTATAGTTTTTTCAAAGGCTTCAACTGGGAAAGGCCAAAGTGTAATTGGTCTTATTAGTCCTAACTTTAAACCTTCTTTTGCTGCCATTTTAACAACATTTTTGCATATTCTTGATGTTGTACCGTAAGCAACCATTATTAAATCACTTTCACCATCACAATTATACATTTCATATCTTACTTCATTTTTCTTTATTTCTTTAAATTTTTCTTGTAATTTTACATTATGTTCTTCTAGCTCTTCAGATAGAAGATAAAGGGAATTTATTACATTATGTTTCTTTCTTCCTTTTAAGCCAGAAGCAGCCCATGTTTTTTCTGGTAATACCTTTGCTTCTCTTTCTTTAAATTCAACTGGTTCCATCATTTGTCCAAGCATACCGTCTCCCATAACCATTACAGGAGTCCTATACATATCTGCCGTGTCAAAAGCATCTTGAACTAAATCAACCATTTCTTGTATTGATGCCGGTGCATATACTGGCATATTAAAATCGCCATGTGCTCCGCCTTTAGTTGCTTGGAAGTAATCTGATTGAGCTGGCTGTATACTACCAAGTCCTGGCCCACCTCTAACTATATTTACAATAACGCATGGAAGCTCTGCTCCTGCTATGTATGATATTCCTTCTGCTTTTAAGCTTATTCCTGGTGAACTTGAAGATGTCATACATCTTACTCCTGTTCCAGCTGCTCCATAAACCATATTTATAGCTGCTATTTCACTCTCCGCTTGTAAGAAAACTCTATCAATTTTAGGCATTTTTCTTGATAAATAAGCAGATATCTCTGTTTGAGGTGTTATTGGATATCCAAAAAAACATTTACAATTTGCTCTTATTGCTGCTTCTCCAATTGCCTCATTACCTTTCATTAATACTTTTTCTCCCATAAGTTCATCCTCCTATTCTTTACTTTTCAACTGTTATTACGCAGTCAGGACACATTTTTGCGCAAGATGCACATCCAATGCATTCTTTCATTTTTTCTTCGGTTACTGTTGCTGCATGATATCCTTTTATATTTAATTTCTTTGAAAAACTTATTATTTTTTTAGGACATGCTGCTATACAATGTCCACATCCTTTACATCTGTCTTCTCTGAAACTCACTTTTGGCATGTTTAAACCTCCTTTTAAATAGGATTCTATAAAATTTAAACGTTTACTTCTCTATTTTAACCCCTGCAAGCTAAACTGTCAATACGATCGATTACTGATTGTTTTCTTTCTATCTCCAAGGTGGTAACATATGCAAGTCAATACCAAATATAGTTCCTTGCAATTTATCCATCATTTTTTCCATTAAATCTCTACTGCAAACAGTGTACGCATGAGGTATATTTAGCTCTTTAGATAGCTGTGCTACTATTTTGTCTCCATCTATTATATGTTGAGGTTCCGTTTCATAAGATATATTAGTATTTGAAATCAAATGTGATATTTTTAATCTTGAAGCTCTTTCTATTGCTTTAAAGTATTCCACAATATCTGTAGCATTTGATGTATTGGGTCTATTGGTATTTATAACAAAAAACATATCATAGGGTTCCTCTACAAAAAACCTATTATACTGTCCAAGGGCTATTGAGCCTGCATCATCCCCACCTACATCTATTACGACCTCATAGCTTTTATCATTAAACACAGCTATTATTTCTGCTGGCACTACCATGAGTTCCGCATTAACTAGTTCTGGGTTTGATGCTATAACTCTTATTCCATATTCCTCTAATTGTTTTCTCACATCTCTTACACAAAAATAAGGATTTACTATATCTAAGTCAGCTATTACAACTTTCTTTCCTTCTTTTGCAAGATTTATTGCATAATTAATTGCAATTTCTGTCTTACCACTACCAAAATGCCCTGTAAATACTCTAATTCTACTCATTGCATCACTCTTTCCCTTCAAAAATTTTCATAAGCCCCATTCAAATAAATAGTAGCATACTAGCTTATTATTTATTTGAAGGTGCCCTATTATTATAATTTACTATTTATACTCTTTTGCCTTCTCTTTACCACTTAATACTCTTAATCCACCTTCAGCTAGTGCTAATAATTCATCTTCGCCTGGATAAACTACCACATTTGTAATAAATTCTACTCTTTCTTTTATATAATTAACCATAGGCTTACTATAAGCTATTCCTCCAGTTAAAATTATAGCATCTACTTTTCCCGATAAAACTGCTGCACATTTTCCAATTTCCTTAGCTACTTGATATCCCATAGCTTCAAAAATCAATTTATATTTTTCATCGCCTGCTTCTGTTTTATCTTCGACTAGTCTAGCATCATTCGTATTAAGATAAGCAACGAAGCCACCTTTTCCATTTATCTTTTTCTTTATGTCGTCTAAAGTGTATTTTCCACTAAAGCACATTTTAGATAAATCTCCTACTGGAAGTCCTCCAGATCTTTCTGGTGAAAATGGGCCATCACCATCTAGTGCATTATTTACATCAATAACTCTTCCAGCCTTGTGAGCTCCTACTGACACACCGCCACCGAGGTGTGCTACTATTAAATTAATCTCTTCGTATTTTTTACCATTTTCTTTTGCATATCTTCTGGCTACTGCCTTTTGGTTTAACGCATGAAAAATGCTCTTTCTTTCGATTTCTGGCATACCTGATATTCTAGCCACATCTATCATTTCATCCACAGTTACTGGGTCAACGATAAATGATGGTATATCTAAGGATTTTGCAATTTCATTTGCAATTATTCCACCTAAATTTGAAGCATGTTGTCCTTGCACTCCAATTTTTAAATCATTAAGCATAGCTTCATTGACAGCATAAGTACCACCTTCGATAGGTTTTAGAAGTCCACCTCTACCTACTACAGCATCCAAAGTATTTATATCAAAGTTCTTTTCTTTAAGTATATTCAATATAACGTCTTTTCTAAAATTAAGCTGTTCAAATATCCCTTCAAATTTGCCTATCTCTTCTGATGAATGTCTTAATGTTTCTTCTAAAATTTCATTTTCATCTTCATATACGCCTATTTTAGTGGACGTTGAACCTGGATTAATAATTAACAATTTATATGACATATTGTTCCTCCTTTGTACTCTAGTGTTTATTATACTCTGCAACTAATGCCGCTAGTGCTATGGAATTTAATTTTGTTTCAGGCGTATCCGCTCTAGAAGTTAATATAACTGGAGCCGAAGTCCCCACTAGTATAGCCCCACTTTTAGACTTAGTAGTATAATTTAAACATTTGTACATTACATTTCCAGCTTCAATGTTAGGCATTAAAAGAATATCAGCTTTACCTGCTACTTGGCCTCCTATTTTTTTATGTCTTGCCGCCTCTTCTGATATTGCAATATCTAACGCTAGAGGTCCATCAACAATACATCCCTTTATCTGACCTCTATCATTCATTTTTGAAAGCAATGCTGCATCTAGTGTTGCTGGCATACCGGCGTTTACTACTTCTACCGCGCAAACTGCTGCTACTTTAGGAAGTTCAACACCGCAAGCTTTTGCTACTGCTACCGAATTATTTATTATATCAATTTTTTCTTTTAATTCTGGATACATATTGAATGCAGCATCCGTTAAAAATATTAATCTATCATAACTTGGTATCTCAAATACTGCTACGTGTGACATTTGTTTTCCAGTTCGGAGACCTACTTCTTTGTTTAATACAGCCCTTAAGAAAGTCGATGTCTCTAATAGCCCTTTCATAAGCATGTCAGCCTTTCCTGTAGATACTATCTTAACTGCAATTAATGCTGCTTTTTTAACATCTTTCTCATCTATAATTTCAAACTCTTCCGCATCCATTCCTATGCTACTGGCAATAGAGATTATTTTTTCTTTATCTCCTACTAGTATTGCATTTGCTATGCCATTTTTCTTAGCAGCGCGCACTGCCTCAAGTACTGGTTCATCCTGTGCTACTGCTACTGCTACGATTTTCATTCCTTGTGACTTTGCTGTGTTTAATACTTTATCAAAAGTTTTAATCATTGGATTACACTCCTCGTATTCTCTATTTTGTTTCTTTTTCATATATTTTAGCTTTTTCTTCTTTATTTATTATTCTGAGCGCTCCCTCTGCTAAAGCTAACATCTCATCTTCTCCTGGTACTAATTCAACATTGGCTATAAAACTTACCATTTCACTTATCCAGGTAGTAAGTCGCGTATTATAAGTAAGCCCACCCGTAAGGATTATAGCATCAATTTTACCACAAACTACTGTTGCCATAGCACCTATTTCTTTAGAAATTTGATATGCCATAGCTTTTAAAATAAGTTCTGCCTTAGCATCACCCTCGTCTATCATCTTATCAACAATTCTTCCATCGTTGGTATTTAGATAAGCTACTAATCCCCCTTCTCCTGTTAACTTTTTCTTTAACTGAGAAAGAGTATATTTACCACTGAAAGCAAGCTTTGCTAAATCTCCTACTGGAAGCCCACCAGTTCGCTCTGGTGAAAAAGGTCCTTCCTCGTTGGCATTGTTTACATCTAAGATTCTTCCATTTTTAACTGGAGACACAGAGATTCCTCCACCAATATGTGCAACTACATAAGTGCTGTTATCAAAACTCTTATGTAATTTAGTACAAACCCTTCTTGTTACTGCTTTTATGTTTAAGGCATGAACCAAAGAACGTCTTGGAATCTCTGGAAGTCCTGATATCCTCGCAACGTCAATTATCTCATCTACTGCAACAGGGTCTACAATAAATGCTGGTATGTTAATTTTTTCTGCAATTTTATAGGCTATTACTCCACCTAGGTTAGAAGCGTGTTCTGCTTGATACCCTATTTTTAAATCCGCAAGCATTTTGGGCGATATTTCATATGTACCACCTGGCATTGGTCTTAATAATCCACCTCTACCAACAACTGCAATTAAATCTTCAAGATCGATATTTTCTTCACTAAGCCACTTTAAAATTAGTGCAGTTCTCATGTCCTTTTGGTCATAAACCCTCTCAAATTTCTTAATTTCACCTGCGCTATGGGTCAAATTGGATGTAATAATACAATCTTTGTCTTTATAAATAGATAATTTAGTTGATGTTGAACCAGGATTTATCGCTAAAATATATCCTTTTGTACTCATTTAAATACCTCCACTTTTATGTCTTTTTCCATTCTTTCATTATACTTTCCGCGGCTTTTAATCCATCAACAGCCGCAGAAATTATCCCACCTGCATATCCTGCTCCTTCTCCTGCTGGATATAGGCCCGCTAGAGATATACTTTGAAGTTTCTCATTTCTATCAATCCTTACTGGTGCTGATGTTCTTGTTTCAATACCAGTAAGAATTGCGTCTTCTCTTGCAAAACCATTTATTTTATATTCGAATTTAGGTAAAGCCTCTTTTATAGCGTCTGTTACATAACTAGGTAAACACTTAGTAATATCAGCAAACTTATACCCCGGTGTATAGCTTGGTTTTACACTGCCTATTTCGCTACTAACTCTGCCTTTTAGGAAGTCTCCAACTAATTGTACTGGTGCATTATAGTTTGATCCTCCAAGCGTATACGCCAGCGACTCATAATGCCTCTGAAACTCAATACCCGCCAGTGGGTTATCTGAGGCGAAATCTTTAGGACCTACAGATACAACTATGGCTGAGTTTCCATTCTGTTTATCTCTCTTGTGCTCACTCATGCCATTTATTGCAAGAAAGCCCTGTTCTGATGCAGCTGCTACTACTGATCCACCGGGGCACATACAAAAGCTATACACTGCTCTGCCCAATTTTTCACTTTTATAAGTAAGCTTGTAATCTGCACCTTTTAGTTTTGGGTGGTTCGCATATTTACCATATTGATTTTCATTAATCATATCTTGTGGATGCTCTATTCGAACTCCCACTGCAAATGGCTTACTGGACATAAATATCCCTTTTTTATATAACATTTCATATGTATCACGAGAACTATGGCCTATAGCTAAAACAATGTTATCACAAGGTATTTCTTCTCCATTTACTATTACACTTTTTATCTTTTCATCTTTAATTTTTATATCGCAAAGTTTACTATTAAATCTTACTTCTCCACCTAACTTAATAATAGTTTCTCTGATATTTTTTACAACTTCTTTTAGTATATCTGTACCTATGTGAGGCTTACCCATATATAATATTTCATCTGGTGCCCCGGCTTTCACAAATTCCTCTAATATGTAGTCACATCTATTATCCTTTATTCTTGTTGTTAGCTTTCCATCTGAAAATGTTCCGGCTCCGCCCTCACCAAATTGCACATTAGACTCTGTATTTAATACTGCCCTTGTCCAAAACTTGTTTATGGTTTTTGTCCTATTCTCAACCTTTTCTCCTCTTTCGATAATTAAAGGCTTATAACCCTTTTGTGCCATAAGAAGGCCAGCAAACATCCCTGCTGGTCCCATTCCTACTATTATCGGTCTATGATTTGCCTCTTTAGTTCCAAACTCAAACTCAGCATCATATCTAACCTCTTCAATCTTTACATCTTTGTTATTTACTCTTGATACTATTTTTGTTTCGTTATCCGTTTTAATAAGAACAGCATAATTAAACTTTATATTATTTTTTTTCCTAGCATCTATAGATTCTTTAGCTATTCTAAAATCTTTTATTTCACTTTCAGAAATTTTCATTGTTTTTGTTACCTTTATTTTCAAATCATCTATATTTTCATCTATATCTAGAACTATGTTACTCAACTTTATTGTCATTGGTTGTAGGTACCTCCGTTTGTTTCTTTGTAATAGTTACTAATATTTTGTTAGGAGCTTGTGATACTAGCTTTACTCCTTCTGGCATTACCACCTTTATGGGAACAGTATGGTTACCTTCTATTAAATTAACTAAATCTACTGTTGCGCTAATCTTTTTCAAGTCTAAAGAATTTATAACTGCTTCAGTTCCTGAAAAAACTAATGAATCCTTAATTTTTTCTAATTTTACTTCATAGTCGACATTTAGATTAATATATTCGATGTCTTGACTTATGTTTTTTTGCACTTCCTTTTCTAGTTTAATTTCTACCTTAACAGTATCACTACCACTAACTAGACTTAATCCATCAGGAATTATCACCTTTGCATCCAAGGTAGTGGTCTTATTTATTTTACTTAAGTCAATAGCATCAGTGTTTAGATTATCTATTTTGTTAAGTACAGCTTCAGTTCCAGTTACACTAAATTGTTTTGGTGAAGCTATTGCGCTTGTTAACGTAAACCCCTCACTCAAAGTACCTATGGTTTTTACTATTACTCCTACAGACTTTGTCTTACTTATAGGGATTTTAACATCTATTTGAGCTGGATTTAAAACAACATTTCCTACTTCTTTTCCTGATGCATCCACTGGTTTAAGCTTATATGTTTTTGTAACATCAGCTTCCAGACCTTGTATATTCTCTTCTACTAATATTTCTTTTACTAAATTCACAAACTTTGATCCTCCCACTACCGTAGCATCACTTTGGGATAATTTTGCTGCAGATGCAAAAAAGCCTTCTTTAGGTTTACCGCTTACATTTACATTTATAGGCAGTTTAGCTGTGGTTCGTTGATCTAAGTTTATTTTTATAAAAAGACTATCACTATTTACCACATTTATATTGTCAGGACTTTTTCTTATTTCAATAGGGATATTTTGTTCCCCACTTTTAAGAGCGTACGCATCTAAATCTACCACTACAGTAAAATCTTTTGCTTTCGTAGCCATAAGTACGCTAGTATTAGCTCCTTTAATATTTAGTGTTGTGGTTAATTCTTGACCTGGTACTAACACAAGATCCGACCTTGTTAATGTATCTCCATTTAGAATCTGTACTGGTACGCTTTTAATTTTGTAAGTGTCCAATGGATATTCTGTGCTTGTTATAAAAAGCCATAGCGCAAAAGCAAGGATTACGCAGCAACACTTTATTATAAATTGTTCTTTTCCGTCTTTATCCATGACATTACTCTCTCCTTTAATGTTATTTTTTTGTTTTGCCTTCTCCTTATTATTTGAACAAGTATTTTCTTAAGCTTATCCTTGTCATAGTTTCTTACTAATCTCCCATTCATTGCCAGAGATATAGTTCCTGTTTCTTCTGATACTATTATCGTTAGTGCATCTGAAGTTTCCGTTATTCCTATGGCTGCTCTATGCCTTGTTCCTAATTTCTTGCTTATTTTATCATTATTTGTTAATGGCAGAAAACACCCTGCAGCTATTATTCTATCATTTCTGATTACTGTAGCCCCATCATGAAGAGGAGTGTTAACTACAAATATATTTTCTAACAAAGCTGTAGATATTACAGCATCCATCGTGGTTCCGGTTTTAATGATTTCTCCAATACCTGTTCTTTGTTCCATTACTATTAATGCACCTGTTTTACTGATTGATAAAATTTCAACAGCATTAACAATTTCAGTTATAACCTTCTCCATTATCTCTTCGTCCTCAAATATATGTTTTTCCGTAAAAGCAGTTCTTCCTATGTGCTCTAACGCGCTTCTTATTTCTGGTTGAAAAATAATAACAATAGTCAAAACACCAATTGTTATTGTCTTGTTTAAAATCCAATTGAGCATTGTCAAATTAAGCAATTGGCTTATTGGAATAAGTACAAAAATAAGAACTATCCCTTTTAATAACTGCTCAGCTCTTGTTTCTTTCATTAGCATATAAGTTTTATAGAATATAAGCGCCACCACTAATATATCCAAAATTGAAAATATACTTATATTTTTTATTGTGCCTAACATTAACTTAAATACTTCCATAAAGCTCACACCCCTTAATAAAACTCCTATTTATAATTATACACCATGCTTGAGTTTATTAGTACCTCTTATACGTTAATTTTATTATAACTTTATCTTATATTTCATAGCAATCTAATTTATTTCACAGAATAAAATCATATGTTTATAGCAATAATAAATCATTAATTGACTTGCC
>NZ_JAENWL010000428.1 GCF_016650095.1 Clostridium sp.
ACAGATAGGAGTGGAGTGACAAAAGATAACTGGTTCTTAAATACAGAATATGCATCTCTTATTATGGGAGAAGTAGTTAAAATAGGTAAGTATTTTGAAAATGAAATATCTAATTGGGTTAATATTTAATCAAAATGAATTCGTGAGTATATATATAAACTTTAATTAAATACATTTATGGTAGGGTTAATTTAATTCAAATAAGAAACATTACTTTCAAGTTGTTTGAATATGGAGCGAACAGCTTTTGACCAATTCCCATCTTCAGAGTATTTTCGATTAATCCAAGTAAGGGCATCTATGTTAGCAGGTCTATTTTTAGAGAGATTTACTACGGTTCGTGCAGCAATGCTAGTAGAATCTTCGATAGAAGTATTATATTTTTTCCAACTATTAAAAACATTAAAGGGATTATTAGCAATCTTATATGCGTTTTCATTACTTTTGGGGACGAAGGATTGTTCTTGACCAGTAATGGCGAACATAATAAGCGGATTAAGGTTAAAATCTTCGCAGACAGATAATATTGTTGAAAAATAAGGTTCTTCAACTAGAAGGGAGTTCTTCGATTTTAAATAACCTTTTAAACTTGATATATTTACGTTCTTGTACAGTAAATAATTTGCAAGATGCGTATTAAGGACTTGTTTTTCTTTGGGCACAATAGGCTTTGGGGCTATATCGGCTTTTTTAACATCTCGTTTTTCAATTATGGCAGCTTCTTGTAATGTGCAGAGGCCGTCTTCATAAGTAGAAGACTCTTTTGTTGTAGTAGTGCTTTTATCGACTTCTTCTATGTTTCCACGACTTAAGGTAGGGAGTTTATCACCAATTGGTGGTAAGTTCGTAGCATTAGATAATTTACTTAAATGTGGTGGAGTATAAGGAGCAGAGGTTACAATTATCACAGAATCTTTTTTTTCAAAATTATCATAAGTTATAGTACTGGAGGACATGAAATGCTTAATCAATATTATGCAAATCACACTATAAAAAATTGTAAGAAAAAGAGATTTCAATTTATTAAGATTAATTTTCATATTTTCACACCCACTATAAATTTTGTGATATATCCATGTGAAAACATGAAAATACACAAGTATATTACAAATATCTCCAAATGAGTTAAAAAATATACATTAGAGACAATATTTCAATTTGTATATGTCATTACGCACCAGTCGATAGAGATAGTTAATGTTAAATTATTAATAGATAATAGCATTGTATCGATACATTTTTTGAAATCTATAAATAGTGATATAATCTTTAATATAATAAGATGAATTACATTTTAAGGGAGTGAAAATTATGAAAGTGCCTCAAATAATGACGCCGGGACCTACGCATGTAAGAGAAAATGTTAGGATGGCCAGAGCTCTAGCTACTACCAACCCTGATTTAGATTTGCAATTTTATGAATTTTATAAAGAAACGTGCGAGGAAATAGGTCGTTTTTTAAAAACTAATAATCAAGTTAGAATACTAGGTGGTGAGGGGATTTTAGGCCTTGAGGCTGCATGCGCATCGTTAACTGAAATTAATGATAGAGTATTAGTAATTGAAAATGGAATTTTTGGAGAAGGATTCGCTGATTTTGTTAAGATGTACGGTGGAGAAGTAGTTTTCTTTAACGGAGATAGGAAGAGTAAGATAGATATAGTGGAACTAGAAAAATTTTTGGTGAAAGATAGTAACTTTAAATATGCTACTGTAGTACATTGTGATACTCCTTCAGGAGTTTTAAATGACATAGAGAAAATATGCCAATTGTTAAAGAAAAAGGATATATTAACAGTAGTAGATAGTGTTGCAGCCATGGGTGGAGAAGATATAAGAGTGGATGAATGGAGAATTGATATAGCAATAGGTGCCTCACAGAAATGTGTTTCGGCTCCTGCGGGTCTCACTTTTCTAAGTATAAGTGAAGATGCATTTAAATTAATGAAGCAGAGGAAAAATCCTATAGCTTCTTATTATTGTAATTTACTTGTATGGAAGGATTACTATGAAAATAAATGGTTCCCATATACACCACCAATAAGTGATATTGTTGGATTAAGGCGAGCTATAGACAATATAGTGGAGGATAAAAAAATAATTGAAAGACATAAATCAATTGGTAAAGCTACAAGAAAAGCTGTAATGGAAGCAGGTCTTAATTTATACATTGAAGAGGGATATTCTAATACTGTGACAGTTATAGAAATACCAGAGGGTATAAATGATAAAGAACTATTAAAACATATGGTTGATGAATTTAATGTGTTTATAGCTGGGTCATTTGGATATCTACAAGGAAAAGTAATACGAATAGGACATATGGGAGAAAATGCGAAAAAGGATAAAATGGCATATACATTAGTAGCCTTGCAAAACTCATTGAAGGAATTAGGATTTGAATGTAAAAAAAACATGCTTGATGTTTTTCTAAGGGAGGTATAAAATCACAAATAGCATGCGATAATTGCTTTGTAGCAAAAATCGATGATATCTTAAGCAATAAAACA
>NZ_JAENWL010000185.1 GCF_016650095.1 Clostridium sp.
CTAAAGGAAAGAATTATAACTAGCATCTGATGGCATTCTAAGATCTCCTCTTGGGGATACACTTATACTTCCCACTTTTGGACCATCAGGAAGAGCTGAACGTTTAAATTGTTGGGTAAAGAATCTTTTTATAAATTTATCTAACCATTTTCTTATTTCCTCTTTACTGTAATCATCTTTGAAGGATTCACTCGCTAAGAATAATATTTTCGAAGGAGTTGCGCCTTGCTTCATAAAGTAATAAAGGAAGAAGTCATGTAGTTCATATGGGCCTACTATGTCTTCAGTTTTTTGAGCGATTTCACCATTTTTATCGCTAGGTAGAAGTTCTGGACTTATAGGAGTGTCAAGAATATCTAAAAGTATATCTGTAACTTCTTTTGAGGATTCTTTATCTGCTACATATCTAACTAAATATTTCACCAAAGTCTTGGGAACTGAGCAGTTTACAGAATACATAGACATATGGTCTCCGTTATAAGTACACCAACCTAGAGCAAGCTCTGATAAATCACCTGTACCTATTAATAATCCACCTTCCTTATTAGCAACATCCATAAGAATTTGAGTTCTTTCTCTTGCTTGAACATTTTCATAGGTTACATCATGTTTTTCAACTGGATGATTTATGTCTTTAAAATGCTGAAGGCATGCATCAACTATATTAATTTCTCTAAGATCTGTACCTAAATTTTTACATAAGCTTATTGCATTCTGATAGGTCCTATCTGTAGTTCCAAAACCCGGCATAGTTATAGTAACAATATTTTTTATTGGTATTTTTAACTTATCAAAGGTTTTAACTATAACGAGTAGTGCTAAAGTTGAATCAAGACCGCCAGAGATCCCAATGATAGCTTTGTTAAGCCCAGTATATGAGAATCTTTTAGCAAGGGCTGAGGCTTGAATATTAAATATCTCAGCACAACGTACTTCACGCTCGTATTTATTAGAAGGCACAAAAGGATGCTTATCAATATACCTATCAAATACTCCAAAATTTAAGTTCGAAAATTTAAAAGGAATTTCGCACACGACATATGGACATATAGGAGTGCTATTTCTAAAACTGATATTTTTTAATCTTTCACTATTTAACATACCTATATCAATAATGGAAGTAATAATTTCATTTTCTCTTTGAAATCTATCATTTTCTTTTAATAGTATACCATTTTCACTAATTAGAAGATGTCCGCTGAAAAGTAAATCTGTGGATGATTCAAAAACTCCTGCTGATGCATATAAATATGAACACATACATCTTGCGCTCTGAGATGAAACCAAGGATCTTCTGTAATCAGCTTTGCTAACTGATTCGTTAGATGCAGATAAATTAGCAATTATATTTGCACCTTGAAGAGCCAAATAGCTGCTTGGAGGAATGGTTACCCAAAGATCCTCGCAAATCTCAAAACCAAATTTAATATTTCCACAAGTGAATAATAAATTCGTTCCAAAAGGGATGCACTTTGCAAATGACAAATTCACAGTTTTGTTTATGAGGCCAAGACCTTCAGTAAACCATCTTTTTTCGTAAAACTCAGAGTAATTTGGGATATAGCTTTTTGGGACTATTCCGAGAAGTTTGCCGTTAAATATAACATAAGCACAGTTATATAGACAGTTATTAAAATGTAGCGAAGATCCTACAGCAATTAATATATCTTTGTTCTTAGAAAACTCACAGAGCGTTTCAATTGCTTTCTCAGATTTTTCAATCAGC
The DNA here is from genome assembly GCF_016650095.1 of Clostridium sp. GTDB lineage: Bacteria > Bacillota > Clostridia > Clostridiales > Clostridiaceae > Clostridium_AD. The sequence goes on from NZ_JAENWL010000185.1 coordinate 1,727, forward strand.
TCATTTTGTAAAAATAAATCAGCACAAGTGTAAGCAGTTGTGCAAAGCTCTGGGAAAACAATAAATTTTGAGTTTTCCTCGCAGGCTTGGTTAATGCAACTTTGAATGTTAATTAGATTAAACTCTATATCTGCCACATTTACTATTGGACAAGCGGCAGAAACCTTTATAAAAGAAGTTTCCAAACTAATTCACGACCTTTCTTTGGTTTTTCAAATATAGTATATGCAAAATTGACTGTAAATAACAAATATTCACTAAAATTATATCATTATATTACTTATATTGGTAGGGACGGTTAATGATTATTTTACCATTGTTTAAATAGTATTAACTGTACCCTGTTATTTGCCGCTTATTATAGGTGTTAACTGTTTTTGGTTATTCTAAAAGTTCAATAATCGAGAGAATGAGAGTAAGCATAAGAAATGGTGAGGTGATAACAAGGAGACGGTATAAAACGACTGATAATATGCTTAAATTAAACTTTATTAAGTTTAATATATATAATATAATGATATATTAACAATATAAAAAAAATAATGGCATATTATTATATGAACAGTCTTTTCTGGTAAGTTATAATAACAAAATTTGTTAATAATACAATAGAATTGTATTATTAACGGAATAAAAGATATATAATCAAGAAGTGTAGATTAGTAATTTATTTTGAGAGGGGGATATAACATGGTTTGGACGCAGTTGGCATTATGGGTAATCGTAGCAGCGTTAGCTTTGTTTATTGATATTACAACTAGTAGTTTTATGTTTGTATGGTTTGCTATAGGTGCAATTGCAGCAATACTTGCTATTGTATTTAATGCAACGCTAGTTGTTCAAGCAATTATTTTTGGAGCAGTAAGTGCAGTCTTTATGGCCGTTGGTTATCCTATAGTTAAAAAAACCATAAAAAAAACAGTGCAAAAAACAGTAACTATGGAAGAAGGTTATATCGGATCAGAGATTAAAATAACAAAAGATATTGATGTAAAAGGAAATATTAAATTTCAAGGGATTTATTGGACTGTAAAAAATGTGGGAAAACCTTTAAAAAAAGGTGATTTGGTTCAAGTTATTGGTATCGAAGGGAATAAATTATTAATATCTAAAGTATAAGTTAAATAAAATTTAAGGAGGAATTTAAAATGAATGTTGGAATAGGAACGTTTATTGGACTGTTTTTATTAATATTAGTTATTATTATGATTTTATCATCTATTAAAATTGTTAATACCGGATCAGTGATGCTCGTAGAAAGATTTGGTCAGTTTCAGAGGATACTTCAGCCAGGTTGGCATTTAACAATTCCATTTGCAGATTATGTTAGAAGAAAAATTTCTACTAAGCAACAAATATTAGATATACAACCACAGAATGTTATTACGAAGGATAATGTTAATATATCAATTGATAATGTTATATTTTATAAGGTTATTAACTCAAGAGATGCAGTATACAATATTGAGGATTATAAATCAGGTATTGTGTATTCAACTATTACCAACATGAGAAATATTGTGGGAGATATGACTTTAGATGAAGTATTATCAGGAAGAGATAGAATTAATTCTAGGCTTCTTGAGATAATTGATGAAATTACAGATGCTTATGGAATAAAAATATTATCTGTAGAAATTAAAAATATAGTTCCACCAACTGAAATCCAAAATGCTATGGAAAAACAAATGAGAGCAGAGCGAGATAAGAGAGCATTTATACTTACAGCGGAAGGTGAAAAACAAAGTTTAATTGAAAGAGCAGAAGGACATAAACAAGCGCAGATATTAAACGCTGAAGCTGAGAAACAAGCGAATATTAGACATGCAGAAGGAATGAAGGAATCTCAACTTCTTGAAGCAGAAGGTAAAGCTCGTGCTATACAGACTATTGCAATTGCAGAATCAGAGGCTATAAGAAAAATTAATACAGCTATTATAGAGTCAGGTACAAATGAAACAGTTATAGCATTAAAACAAATTGAAGCTCTTAAAGAGATGGCTAAGTATCCAGCTAATAAACTCATACTTCCGAATGAGACATTGTCTAGTTTGGGTAGTATAGCAGCTATAGCTGAAACACTAAAAATGACTAAGAATGGTGAGAATAAATCGATAGAAAATATGTTAATGGGAAATAAACCAACGGAAAATAAGCCAATGGAAAGTAAACCAGTGGAAAATAAAACATTATAAAAGAGATCAAAATAAAAAGAAAGTCTGAGTTTTTTAAATCAGGCTTTCTTTTTATTTTTTGAACGAGACTTATTAACTTTTTTCTGAACGGAATAACCAAACTTGCCTAGCGGACTCGAATTAACACTGAAATATTCACCATGAGAATAAGTAATAAGATCCGCTTTTTCAAAATGAATTTTCCCTAAAGCATCTATTAAGCTATTATCCACATGAGTATTCATAATTTCAGCTAAAAATAAATCATGGGTACCGAGTGGGGTAATACTTCTAACTTTACACTCTAGAGATATAAAGCATTCGGAAATTAAAGGGGCCGTAACATCCTTACTGTCTTCAATAGTGAAGTTCATTTCGCGAATTTTATCTATTTGTTTTCCAGAGCGTACCCCGCAATAATCAACCGCCCTAACCATTTTGGAATTAGGTAGATTTACTACAAAGTCACCACTTTCTTTTATATATTCATAAGAAAGCCTTTCAGGTTTTATGGCTACAGTTATCATTGGAGGTTTAGTACAAGCTGTTCCTATCCACCCTACTGTAAAAACATTTGTTTTTCCCTCTTTATTTTTTGAGGTAATTAATACCACAGGAACAGGATTTAACATCGCACTGCCTTTAAATATAGTTTTTGTCATATATAATCTTCACTCCCATATATTTCAAATATATTGTTAAATGTTACTGGCATCCTAGAGACAAAGTTTCCTATTATAAAGAATCTTCTATTAGAAAAAAAATCTATCCAATAACAATATCATTATACAATATCTTAAAAGATTTATAAAGTTGAAAATTTGAGTGGAAAATTTTATTAAAAATAAAAAAATGTAATTATTATGTAACTAAATTAGAAATGCAATCGTCTATAATATATACATAGATATATAAAGGGTAATGAGGAAAAATATGTATTAAGTATACTTCTCAACAAAAGATGGATTTTTATAGGCCGATAATAAAATATTATATATTGAAAGGTAGGAATTATTATGAATAGGAAAAAGATTCTTTCATTATTATTAGCTTCAGCATTAACTTTTACTGGGACAAGTACTGCTTTTGCACAAACTATGACAAAGACTCAAGCTACAGCTATAGTTACGCCAATTGTCACCACAACTACAACCACGAATACAGCAATAAGTACAAAGCCAGAGGCAACTACAATAAATAGCGAAGATGAAAAAAGTGTTAAAATAACAAAGGAGAAAGCAAAAGAAATTGCAAAGGAAATTATAAAAACTTGTTTTAATACAGAAATAGATGAGAGCAAATTCACTCAAAGATGTAATCTTAATACATCAAATTACAATGGTGTGAAAAATAGCTCGTGGAATATTTCTTGGGATATGTCTAATATGTCAAAAAGTGTTAATATAAGTGTTGGCTTAAATGCAGAAACTGGTGAAGTTACTCAAGCAAGTAATTATGAACGAGTTGGAAATGAAGGAAATACAGTTCCAACATTAACTGTTATGGAAGCAGAAAAAATTAGTGATGATTTTATTAAAAAAATTCAACCTGAAAAATTTACTGAATCTATCAGAAAGAATAATAATAATTTAGGATATTACGGATCAGCTAATTATAATTTTAACTATACAAACAAAGTTAATGGCGTAGAATTTGATGGCAATAATGTTAATGTAGAAGTTGATGGAGTATCCGGAAAGGTAGTTTCCTACTATAGTAATTGGAACGATGAGTTAAAATTCCCAGAGATTAAAGCAATAATAGATTCTAAAACTGCAACTGATGCTTTAAAAAATGAAGCTAAGATGAATTTAAAATATATAAGTTTTATGCAAAATTATAAGTATTATGAAAATAAAAAGGACATAAAATTAATATATGTTCCAGAATTTAGTAAAGGAAACATGATTGATGCAAAAGATGGCAAGATTTTGGATCCATATAATAATTCTAATATCCCAGTAATAAAAGACTTAAGTGTAGAAGAGAAACAAGAGTTTTATAATAAAGCAAAAGCACTAACACCTAGAGAGAAAGCAATAGAAGAGGTAGAAGCTGAAAAATTGATAAAAGGTTTCATAAACAAGCTTTATGGTGATGGTTATGTAATTCAAGATTTAGGATACCAAGAATCTACTGAAGATATTGGCACTGTAGGCAATAAAACTTGGAATGCATCCTTTAGTAAAGGAGAAGCAGGGAAAAACAATGAAGGTGGGTATGTATCAATAGATGCTTTAACTGGGGGAATATTAAACTTTAATAAATATTCTAATGAAGACTATAACGTGATTGAAAAATTTGTACCTAAATTATCTTGGGAAGATGCATATGCTAAGGCGTTAGAAGTAGTTGCGCAGTATTATCCTGATAAGGTAAAACAAATAAAAACTGAGCAAGCTCATTATACTTATAATGCTGAGGATAAAATGGGTGAAAGAGCGTATTATTTCAATTTTACAAGATTAGAAGATGGCATAGAGTATAATGATAATAGTATAAATGTTGGTTTTAGCGCTGTAAGTGGTGAAATGAATAATTTATATTGTAATTGGGATAAAAATATTAAATTCCCGGAAAATAAAAATGCCATTACCAAGGAAAATGCAAGTGAAATATTATTTAATAAGTACAAACCAGTACTTATTTATACACAAATAAATAAAAGTGTTAATCCAGAAAAACAAGATATGGAGATGAAACTCGCTTATAAACTAGTTGATGCGAGTGGCATGTATGATTATGTAAATATTGATGCTCTTACGGGCAAATTTGTAAACTATAACGGTGAAGACATTGACCAAAATATAGAAGTGTTTAAAGAACAGATAAAAAATAGTGAGGCTGAAAAGGAATTAAGTATTTTAGCGTCTAGAGGATTAATAGATACTGTTAATTTTAAATTGGATAAAAAGATTACTCAAATTGATTTAATTAAGATGTTAGTAAATGGAAGAGGTTATAATCCATATATGGCAGCTGGCGCTGCAGAGTTAAAATTCTCAAATATTGCAAAGACGGATGCAAATTATAAATACCTTCAAGTAGCTGTATCCTATGGAATAATGGAAAATTCAGAAGGTGAATTTATAGGAGACCAATTAGTTACTAGGGAACAGTTAGCTA
>NZ_JAENWL010000268.1 GCF_016650095.1 Clostridium sp.
AGTAAGGGGGTAGTGAAAATTGATGAACGATAATTTGAATTTAAGCAAAGTTATAAATTTAGAAAAATGGGTTGGATTACAAGAACTTCTTGCAATATTCACTAAGCTCGCAATGATAACTGTTGATTATAAAGGTAATCCAGTTACTGTACATAGTGGTTGTCACCGGTTCTGCAAAGCTGTGAGAGCAAATCCTGAACTTGAAAAATATTGTAAAAGATGCGATTCCAGAGGTGGCTTAGAAGCAGTTAGGCTCAATAATGCATATATATATCTATGTCATTTTAATATAGTAGATATAGCTATTCCGATAATAATTGATGGTAAATATATTGGTGCAATTATGGCAGGTCAAGTGAAATTATCAGATTCTAATGCGCAAGATATATTAGAAAAAATAGTAGTAACACCCAAAAATTCTATAGCTAAAAATGTCTTAGAGGATTTGAAAGAGTATTATGAAGAATTGCCTGTTTTATCCTACGCGGAAGTAAAACAAATTGCAAATATGCTATTTTCACTATGTAACTATTTAGTAGAAGAAGCACTAGATAAAAACTTGATTTTAGGAATGTACCAAAAGACTATAAAAAAAGAGTTTGAAATAGATTCGAGTACATTAATGGGATACACAATAAAAAATATGGAACATGGTAAAAAAGAAATTTCTAATGCTCTATTAAATGCTTATATTAGAGAAAAGCCTTATAGTAACGGTGTTGAAATTACAGTAAGTAACACTTTAAAACCAGCAATAGAGTATATTTATGAAAATAAAAGTGAAAATATTACTGTAGAAAAAATGGCTAAAGTTTGCCATATTAGCGCAAGCTATTTTAGTAGGTTATTTGCAAAGGAAACAGGAGAAAATTTTTCTAATTATTCATCAAGACTAAAGATTGAATGGGCTAAGAACATATTAGAGGAAAAAAACATGTGTATTAATGAAATTAGTAATGAACTTGGCTTTAGTGAAACGGGGTATTTTATAAAAGTATTCAAAAAGTATGAAGGTGTAACACCAGCTATTTATAGAAAGTATTGTAAGGGAAATTAAGTGTAGGAAAATTATTTAATCCATTTTCAAAAAATCTCTTTAATTTAAGAAAAGCATAAAATTACTATTTATTAGGTTGATGTCATAAAATTACGATTTGAAATCGTAATTTTATGACATGCGATTCCAATGAGTTATTATGTAAACGATGTTATAATAAAAGTAAGTTAAAAATGAAAAAATAAATTTATATAAAGAGGAGAGATTAATATGAGAAAAGCATTTATTTGCCCAACTAAGTATGTACAAGGTGAGGATGAATTATTGAATTTAGGTTACTTTGTAAAAGGTTTTGCAGGATCGGCTCTATTAATTGCCAATAGTGAAGATGTTGCACGTGTTAAAGATAAATTAGATATAACTGCTAAAAAATTTGGCATTACTTTTATAGAAAGCGCATTTATAGGTGAATGTTCAAGACAAGAGGTAGCAAGATTACAAGAGGTTGCTAAAGATAAAAAATGTGGTTGCATAATCGGTCTCGGTGGCGGTAAAGCAATTGACACAGCTAAATGTGTTGCAGAGGGGGAAGCTTTAATTATTGTTCCAACCATAGCGGCTACAGATGCACCAACAAGTCACTCTGCGGTACTTTATACACCAGAAGGAGCATTTGATGATTATGCTTACTTTAAGCAAAGCCCAAGTGTAGTTCTTATTGATGTATCAGTTATTGCAAAAGCACCAACTCGTTTCTTGGTTTCAGGAATGGGAGATGCATTATCAACATACTTCGAAGCAAGAGCAACTTCAAAATCATATTCTAATGTTAATGCTGGACTTCCTTGTGGTTTTAGAGAAGGTTTATGTGGTCCAGCAATTGGAACAAATGCGGCATTAGCACTTGCTAAGCTATGTTATGAAACCCTTATGAAAGATGGAATAAAAGCAAAAGCAGCTTCAGATTGTAATTTAGTAACACAGGCACTAGAAAATATTATAGAAGCAAATATCCTTTTATCAGGCCTTGGTTTTGAAAGCGCAGGACTTGGTGGAGCTCATGCAATTCACGATGGATTAACTATTTTAGCGGGGACTCATAAATACTTCCATGGTGAAAAAGTTGCATTTGGTACAATTGTTCAGCTAGTACTCGAAAATTCACCTACAGAAGAAATAAATGAAGTATTAGATTTCTGTTTAGAAATTGGATTACCAGTTTGTTTATCAGATATAGGAGTAGATAGCATTACAAATGAAGAACTTATGGCAGTAGCGCAAAAGGCATGTATTCCAGAAGAATCAATTCATGCTATGCCATTCCCAATAACTGTTGAAGCTGTAGCTGCATCAATTATAACTGCAGATAAAATAGGTAGAGATTACAAAGAAAAGAGAGGTAACTAATGAAAAAATTAATTAATAGTCCAGAAACTGTAGTAATTGAAATGTGCAACGGCATAGTTTTGGCACATCCAGAATTAGAGCTTCTTAGAAAATATAAAATAATAAAGAAAAAAATTATTAATAAAAATAAAGTAACTCTAATTAGCGGAGGTGGGAGTGGACATGAACCAGCTCATGCCGGATTTATAGGAAAAGGAATGTTAGATGCGGCGGTATGCGGCGATATATTTGCTTCTCCATCTCAAATTCAAGTATATCAAGCAATTAAAGCTACTGCTAGTGATAAAGGTACATTATTAATCATCAAAAATTATAGTGGAGATATGATGAACTTTAAGAATGCAGCTGATTTAGCAAGTGAAGAGGGCATTAAAGTTGATTATGTTAAAGTAGATGATGATATTGCAGTTAAAGACAGTTTATATACTGTAGGACGCCGTGGGGTTGCTGGAACTGTGCTAGTACATAAAGTAACAGGTGCAGCAGCAGAACTTGGATTATCACTAGAAGAAGTTAAGTTAGTTGCGCAAAATGCTATTGCAAATGTTAGAAGTTTAGGATTTGCATTTACCTCATGCACTGTACCAGCTAAAGGAACTCCAACTTTTGAAATAGCAGAAGACGAAATGGAATTTGGAGTTGGAATTCATGGTGAACCAGGAATTAAGAGAGAAAAAATGGCGACCGCAGATGAACTTGCAGAAAAAGTTGTAGATTCTATTTTAAAAGATATGAAAATAGATGGTACAAATAATGAAGAAGTTGCATTATTAATAAATGGGTTTGGAGGGACACCACTACAAGAATTATACTTATTTAACAATTCGGTTGTCGGTAAATTAGTTAAGGAAAATGTTAAAATAAACAGAATTTTTGTAGGAAATTATATGACAAGTATAGATATGCAAGGTGCTTCCGTATCAATTATGAAATTAGATGATCAGCTTAAAGAACTATTATCAAAAGAAAGTGATACTCCAGCATTTAAGGTAACAGGCCCAGTAGACCAAGTTGAATATGTAAGCTTAGACACTTTTAGTAAGGATGCAGAGTCAGTATCTTTTAAGGTAGAGACAGATGAAAGCTTTGCAAAGCTTAATAATGAAAAAGTAAGTTTTAATAATATGATTTATATTATTGATAAAATGAGTGAAGTTATTATTGACAATGAAGTTCCATTTTGCGAACTGGATTCTCAGGCCGGAGACGGTGATTTTGGTATGAGTATAGCAAAAGGGTTTAAACAGTTAAAGAGAGAATGGAAAGATATTCTTTCAGAAAAACATATTAATATTGGAGAGTTTTTAAATGCATGTTCTTTGGTAATAATGGAATATTGTGGTGGAGCATCAGGACCAATATGGGGATCAGCATTTAGAGCAGCAGGTAAACAGGTTGGAACAAAAACTGAATTAACAGTTTTAGATTTTGCGGAAATGATGCAGGCCGCGGCGATAGGAATTCAAGTTGTAGGAGAACGTTCTTTTGGAAGAGGGGCTGTAGTTGGAGATAAGACTTTAATAGATGCATTAGTTCCATGTGCTGATTCACTGATGAAAAGTGCAAAAGAAAACATAGCTTTTAAAGAAGCTTTTGCAAAAGGAGCTAAAGCAGCAGTTGAGGGAGCTAAAAGCACTGAAAATATTGTGGCTCGTATGGGTCGTGCAGGAGCAGTTGGAGAGAGAAGTTTAGGATATCCAGATGCAGGTGCAACGGGACTCGCTATAATATTTACCGAAGTTTCAAATTCTATAAAATAATAATTTATATTTTTAGTATATGAAAAAGGCTTGTGAGTTAATCACGAGCCCTTTTGCTTTTGTTTACTAATTAGGATAACAAAAATGCGAATTATGTGGACTCTCTTACTATTAATTCATAATCAGAGTACATTTTTTTGTTTATTGGATATTTTTCATTTAATATATCTACAAATAAATTGGCAGATTTTTGTCCAAGACTAAACATCTTCTGATCTAATGTGGTTAAGGAAGGGGTAACCAATGATGCCATTTCAATATTACTATATCCCATTATTGAAACCTGTTCCGGTATTTTTGCACCTGAAACTAAAAATTCTCTCATTGCACCAATGGCAATCATATCAGAGCAACAAAATAAAGTATAGGGAAATGGAATTTTTCTTTTTAGAAGTTCTTTTGCAGCATCCCTTCCACTTGAGTAGCTGTAATCACAATCAATTAATTTGTTTTTATCAAATGCAATATTATTTTCGTTTAAACATTGTTTTAACGCAGAAGTTTTTACCATTGTGGTTTTCCACTTCTGATTTCCTAATAAATAGATATCTCTTTTCTCTTTAGAAACTAAATAATTAAAGGACTTATAGGCGGCTTCTTTCTCGTCTACCATGACAGAAAATAATTTTGTTCCACCTTTAATAAAACTATTGACAAGTATTATAGGATAAGTTTCACTAAGTTCAATAATAAAACTTGCGTTAACATCATTTATTGGACGACTACCTGCAATAATAAAGCCCTCTACTTGCTTATTTACAAGTACCTCTATTTCTTTTCTCTCAATACTTTTGTCATTTTCCGTAGAACAAAGGATTATGTTATATTCATTCTTTTGAAATATATCTGTAATTCCTTTAACTACTTCTGCAAAAAAAGGATTGGCTATATCAGACATTATAACTCCTATAGTCTTCATGCTGATGTTATTTAAACCGCGTGCATAAGCATTGGGTTTGAAATTTTTTTCAGCCATTATCTGAAGAATCCTCTGACGGGTTTTTTCTTTAACTGAACCGTTATTATTTATGACCCTAGATACGGTGGCAACAGAAACTCCTGAGTCTTTCGCAAGGTTATAAATGGTATAACTCATATGGAATGTCTCCTCTCTTATGAAACCAGTTACGATAATAAGCATATGAATTAAGTAATGCTTATTACTATTATTATAATAATATCATATAATCTACAGGGCATCAACG
>NZ_JAENWL010000236.1 GCF_016650095.1 Clostridium sp.
CATTGTTTCTACTATGGAATTAATAGAAGAGAATTTTAAGTTTCATAAGATAGAAATTAATCTGAAAAAAACAGAGGATGTTGAGGCATATGGATACTCAAATCATTTTTCACAAGTAATCTTCAATATAATTAATAATGCGATTGATGCATTAGTAGAATCTAATTCTGAAGATAAAAAAATTGAAATTGAAATAACAAGTAATGGGTTTTTTAATACAGTGGAAATAAAAGATAATGCTGGAGGTATTGATGAACTAATAGCAAAAGGGATATTTGAACCGTATTTTACTACAAAACAGAATAAACAGGGGACAGGGCTTGGATTATATATGTCTAAAATGATTATTGAAAAGAATTTTAATGGAAGTATAAAATTTTCGAATACAGATGATGGAGCTTGTTTTAATATATCTATTCCAGTAAAGGAGATTGATAAAGATGCTTATTAAACAGGAAGAAAGTTTACTCTCTAACCTTAAAGTCTTATATGTGGAAGATGAAGAATCTCATAGAGAGCAACTAGGTATATTTTTGAAAAGAAGAGTTGGTAAATTATATCTAGCAGAGAATGGAGAAGATGGGTTAAATAAGTTTAAAGAATTTAACCCTGATATTGTTATTACGGATCTTAAGATGCCAGAAATGGGCGGAATAGAAATGTCAAAGAAAATAAGAAAAATAGACAAAAGCTGTGCAATAATTATTACTACAGCTTTTTCAGATGTTGAAACGATACTTTCAGTAGTAAATGTAGGAATAGATAATTATGTAATAAAGCCTATAAAAAATGATGAGTTAATGGAAGCTCTGGAAAATGCAGCAATTAAAGTATTTACGCAAAGACAAGATGAAACTATTATAAATGATAGTACTATTCTTAGTAAAACGTTGAAAACTGAAGTAGAAATAAAAATTAAAAATTTGTTTGCGAGATTCATTAAAACAAATACAGGGAAAGGGCCTAAGGATATAACTGTATTTATTAGTGGAAATATAATAGAGATTAAGGCATTTGATACACTTACCTTATTTGAAAAAAAGTTACTAGATAATAGTAAAAATTATTCGATGATAAATTATAATAGGCAAGCTTTTTATTTGGACAGAAAAGAGGAAGTTGAAGAAATTATTAAAGAAGCTTTAGTATCAGATTTAACATTAAAAGAAGTGATTATTGATTCTAATAATAATGTAGATACGATAATAATTAGCATAAAATAAAATGTATCTTTTTATTTTATGATTTTCCTTAAAAAAATATTAATATATTTATTTAGACATTTTTTTGGCATTGGGGGTGAGAACATGTTAAATATTGGACAAATTCTAGATAAAAAATACGAAATAATAAAGGTTTTAGGACAAGGCGGTATGGGGACGGTGTATCTTTGCAAGAATACTAGGTTAGGAAATTTTTGGGCAGTAAAGGAAGTAAATGGTCAATGGAAAAGCAAAATAGATTTTCTTGCGGAACCCAATATACTAAAGAACTTAAGTCACATAGGAATTATACGAATTATTGATAAATTCTATGAAAAGGATAATTTATACATATTGGAGGACTTTATTGAAGGGGAGACCTTAAAGGAGCATTTGGAAGTAAATGGACCGCTTACTGCTGAGATTGTATTAGACATATCACTTCAGCTGTGTAGTATATTATCTTACCTTCATAGCTTTAATCCACCAATTGTATATAGGGATTTAAAGCCATCTAATATAATGATAAAGACAAACAACAAGGTAGTACTTATCGGCTTTGGAATAGCACGCACCTATAAGGAAAATCAACAAGGTGACACTAGGATTTTAGGCTCGATGGGTTACATAGCACCAGAACAACTTGTAAGCACTCCATCAAATGCTCAAACGGATATTTATTCTCTTGGTGCCACTATGTTTTTTATGCTTACAGGAAAATCCATAAACCTACCCACAGAGTTTATGACTCCGGAAAATTATCCTGAGCATGTGGATAAGAGATTAATTAAAGTTATTCAAAAGGCTTCAGCAATAGAGCCTGAATGTCGCTATAGTGATGTAAAACTGATGATTACTGAGCTTAATGCCATTAAAACTGATGGAGAATACGAAAAAACAATGTTTATGAATTCTCATGAATCTGTTACTGAGAATTCCAAAACGCTTTTACTAGATGATAAAAAGACTAGTAAGGGGACTAAAATAATTATAATAGCAGTGATAGCATGTATAATAGCTTTGGTTATTGCTTTAGCTACGACGCCTATTCATTGAACAGGCGTCATATTTTTTGATTTAGGTGCTTTTTCAATCCTGTAATAAAAAATTATAGTTCTCTTTTATAAAATTCAATATTACAGATGCAATTAATGATTGACCGTCGGTATTCGGATGTATCCCATCTTTGCATAAAAGCTGGCTATAATCGCTATACTTTAAGAACTCTGAGCGTACATCTATAAGCGCCGTGCTAGTTTCGTTAGCTACCTCAGTAATCATTTTACTATATGAATTATGCCATGTGAAAAGACGATCCTTAGAGCCTAACCAATGTAAAATATTTTGCTCGGAAGTAGAATCTTCTTTAGTAATCCATTTGAAGTATTTTAAAGGATCGAGTGGTGGCAAAGTCAGAAGTACAGGGAATATATGATTAATTTTCAATGTGTCTATCATTTCACTTAGTGTTTCACGAAAAGTAAAAATATCAGTATTTGGATTGTAATCCATGTCTGGATATTTAGCAATGTCATCCCATTTATAGTCACAGTCATTGCCACCAAATTCTATTAAAACTATATCAGGTGACTTTTTGATGACATCGTTATACATCTTACGTGCGCCCCTTATAATCGTATTGCCAAATTTGCCTGCATTGTATACGGGACCTTTCATTTTATCTCCTAAGATACTTGTAAAGTTCTCTTTTAAAGTTGCATATTTAGATTTTTCATCATCGTAAATAATTCCCTTTGTAATAGAATCACCATATGCTACAAAAATGTAACTATCTTTTATATCCATAATATACCTCCATAAAATAAATAGTAAGTGCATAAATTTATCAGATGCTTATTAATAATATACCACATTAATATAAGGGATTCAATACATAGTTATTAAAACTACATATTGTTAATATGTTTTTATTTTTTAATTATTAAAATAACAAAGGAATTGAAAATATTTAATCGAATTAGTTATAATAGTAATAAAATTATGTTTATATCTAATTACATATAGAAAGGAGCTTTTTAATGGAGGATAAGCAAAAGAAGAATAAACACTTCAAAATAATGGAGATTGATCCATATCTCAAACCATTTGAAAGGGATATTCAACTTAGAGTGGAACGTTATACATCTTGTAAAAAAAAGTTATTAGGTAATAATAAAAGCTTTGAGTCTTTTGCGAATGGAGATTTATTTTACGGGTTTCATTTAACCCGAGATGGATGGGTTTATAGAGAATGGGCTCCTGAGGCCGATGCTCTTTATTTAATTGGTGATTTTAATAATTGGGATCCAGAGTCGCATCCATTGCAAAAAAAAGAAAATGGAAATTGGGAGATCTTCTTGCCAGGGTTACAGGCATTAAAGCATTTGTCACATGTTAAGGTAAGGATAGTAGCTAAAAATGTATCAAGAGATAGAATTCCTCTTTATATAAAGCGTACGGTGCAGAATCTTAAGACACACGATTTTGTAGGACAAATTTGGCAACCAGATTATTCATTTAAGTGGCAAGATAGTGAATTTCATGTTGATACCAGCAAATCATTGTTTATATATGAGGCTCATGTAGGTATGGCACAAGAAAAAGAAGGTATGGGTACTTTTAATGAATTTACAGAAATTATGCTTCCAAGGGTAAAAGCTGCTGGATACAATACTGTGCAACTTATGGCAGTAATGCAACACCCTTATTATGCATCATTTGGTTACCAAGTATCCAATTTTTTTGCTGTTTCTTCCTGGTTTGGAACCCCAGAGGAGCTTAAAGTATTAATAAATAAGGCTCACCTTATGGGTATTGCAGTATTACTTGATTTAGTACACTCGCATTCAATTAAGAATATAGCGGAGGGTATTAATGAGTTTGATGGAACTGATTATCAATTTTTCCATACTGGTGTTAAAGGTAATCATCCAGCTTGGGGTACAAAACTCTTTAACTATGGGAAACCAGAAGTTCTTCATTTTCTTTTGTCAAACATTAAGTTTTGGCTAGAGGAATACCATTTTGATGGGTATCGATTTGATGGTGTGTCCTCTATGTTATATCACCACCAAGGACTTGGAGTATCATTTTCGGATTACAGTAAATACTTTAGTATGGATACTGATACAGAAGCAATTACTTATCTTCAATTTGCTAACGATTTAATAAGGGAAGTCGAGCCAAATTCAATAACAATTGCAGAGGATATGAGTGGAATGCCTGGAATGTGTTTGCCAGTTAATTTTGGTGGTATAGGCTTCGACTACCGTTTGTCTATGGGTGTACCTGATCTTTGGGTGAAAATATTAAAAGAGCTACCAGATGAAAAATGGAGTATGAATCAGATATGGTATGAACTAACGAGTAGGAGGCCTAAGGAAAAAAATATAGGGTATTCTGAATCTCATGACCAGGCACTTGTAGGGGATAAGACATTAATGCTCCGTTTAAGTGGTAAGGATATTTATTTCCATATGGAGAAAAATGATGATAATTTAATTATAAGCAGAGCAATTGAACTTCATAAACTTATTAGATTTATTACGATAACTTTAGGTGGAGAAGGCTATTTAAATTTCATGGGTAATGAATTTGGTCATCCAGACTGGATTGACTTCCCAAGAGAAGGTAACAATTGGAGTTACAAATACGCAAGAAGACAATGGAGTCTAATGGAAAACAAAGAGCTTAAATATGAATATTTATCAAATTTTGATAGAGAAATGGTTGCTTTATTGAAAACCAATAATGTCTTAAGTGCAACTGATGTTGAAAATCTTTGGACAGATGAAGAACATAAATTACTGGCTTTTCGAAAAGGTGGGTTGGTATTTCTATTTAATTTTAACGCATCTGTTTCTTTCTCTGAGTATGAACTCCCAACTGGCGAAATGGGTGAATATAAAATTGTGTTTAATAGCGATGAAGAAGTATTTGGTGGCTCCTCTAGAATTGCAACAGATTACATTTACCACACCAAGAAGCTTTCGCATAGGGAAAATAAAATTGGAGTTACTATATATTCACCTAGTAGAACTGTGATGGTTTTAAAGAAATTGATGAAATAATAGTGAAAATAATTAGATGATAATATCTTTAAATAATTTTGATTAAAAGGAGGAAGGTGCTAATATGAAAATAGTTGTTTTAGATGGATATACTTTAAATCCCGGCGATCTAACATGGGAAGGGTTAGAAAGTATTGGAAATGTAACAATATATGATCGTACTGCTTGCATTCAAGGCGACATAAACTTGATAATAGAAAGAGCAAAGGAGGCGGAAATAGTTTTCACAAACAAAACTCCACTGTCTAGAGAAGTTTTAGAACAGCTTCCTAACTTGAAATTTATCGGAGTTCTAGCAACTGGTTACAATGTAGTAGATGTAGAAGCAGCAAAAGAAAAAGGAATTAAAGTGTCAAATATTCCTACTTATGGTACAGATGCTGTTAGCCAAATGGCAATAGCACTTCTGCTTGAAATGTGTCATCATATAGGTGCTCATAGTGATTCAGTAAAACGAGGAGAATGGTCAAATAACATAGATTGGTGCTACTGGAATTATCCATTAATTGAGCTTTCAGGAAAAACCATGGGTATTATTGGATATGGAAAGATTGGTAAAATGACCGGTAAAATAGCTCAAGCTATAGGTATGAACATAATAGCATTTGATTCATATCAGAACAAAGACTTAGAATGTGCTACAATGAAATATGTGGATATGGATACTCTACTTACTAATTCGGATGTTA
>NZ_JAENWL010000340.1 GCF_016650095.1 Clostridium sp.
ATTTAATTAAAGGGGGGCTCTAATTAAAAAAATCAATTACCTTCTACACACTTATAATAACAATTCTATGTGTCATTATGGTGACAGAATTAAAAATTAATTGTAACAATTAAGAAATAAAAAAAGGGTAAACAATTATTATACTTTGAATTTTATATATTTAGAATTCAAATGAATTATCATTTTTTAATATGAGAGTACAAAACAACCTACCTAACACCAGCATAGATAATTTATTATACAATTAACATCGTTCGATATTAATTAAATAAATCACTACCAGTGATGATGGTTCGTTCGATTATATAAAATATTTACACGATTATATATAACCTCTCGGCTATATATAAACGCTACAACACATCATATAACCTTCCATTACTTAATACGATAGGTTCGAACCATAGTATAATAAATGTTATACAACATCGACTATATTAATGCTCTTCCCAAGTATTAAATCGTCCTCTAATTCAATATAAGTTAATATTATAGTAAAAACTATATTGAACTTTTGGATGGTTTACATATACATTCTGTGAATGGATATATAAACTTTGGATCAGTTGCTTTGTACTCTACAATATTATGATAACCAATATAGAATGGAATATACTTGTTAATTATTGCCATTAAATATTTTTATAATTTTTCAATTACTCTTGTATAAAAACTACAGGCTTCAACATATTGGCTTACTTTACAGTTCTCGTTTCTCATGTGTGCCAACTTGTATTCACCTGGTCCAAAACCAATTGTAGGTATTCCCATAGCAACAGGTGTTACTGCATTGGTACTAAAATCCCAATAATCGTACTCTGGAGGAGTTCCAAAATTTTCATTATATGCTTCACTGAATGCTTTTGAAAGTTCGTGATTTAAGTCGATTTTCCATGCCAAGTGAAAAGGTTTATAATTGATATCCGTTCCAGTCCAGCTTGTCCTACAAATTGTTCCTAGTTTCCATTCTCCATCTTTGCCTTCTATTATTTTATCCATCTCTGCTTTGATCATTTCTTCAGTTTCTCCAAGTACCATTCTTCTGTCCAAATATACTTCGCATTCAGATGGAACTGCATTTAAAGATGCGCTTGTACTTGAAATGTTGGACATAACAAGGGTTCCTCTTGGAGCATCTTTTTTCATTAGTTCTGCATTGGTCTTTTCAACACGCTTAATGATTTCGGCCATTTCATAAATTGCATTAACCCCTTTTTCTGGTGCAGATCCATGTGCTGAAACACCATTTGTTTTAATTATAATTTGTGCTTTACCTTTATGACCAGTTACAATTTTATTATCAGATGGTTCGCAAGTAATAAAGTAGTCAGGTTCAATGTTGAATTCTTTAAATAAATGTTTAAGGTTTTCTCCATCGCAATCTTCTTCAAATACAGTACCAGAAACAAAAATCGTCTTTTCAGAATCTAATCCTAATTTCTTTGCAATAGCACCAGCATATACTGAAGCAGCAAGTCCACCTTTCATATCAACAGAACCTCGACCATGAAGTCTTCCATCAATTATATCACCACTAAAAGGTTCAACATCCCACTTATCTTCATCATTTACCTTAACAGTATCCATATGTGAATCAAACATAATTATTTTTTTGCCATTTCCAATTCTTCCAAGAACGTTTCCTGTAGAATCAATAATAACTTCATCATATCCAAGGGACTTCATTTTTCTTTCTATAAACTTAGCAATTTTTTCTTCCTGACCAGAATAACTTTTTATTCTTACCAAGCCCTGTGTAAATTCAATAAGCTCCTTTTTTACTTCTTCCATAAGCATATCTAATTTATTCATTATAAAAAACCTCCATATTTGTATTTTTACTTATGTTATTATTATATTGCTTATTAATTGAATTTTCTATCGATTTATTATCAATTAATATTGTTATCAGCATTTGAGAGACGGAATAGAAGAAT
This sequence comes from Clostridium sp., assembly GCF_016650095.1. Lineage (GTDB taxonomy): Bacteria > Bacillota > Clostridia > Clostridiales > Clostridiaceae > Clostridium_AD. The sequence continues at coordinate 1,938 of NZ_JAENWL010000340.1, forward strand.
TTAAATAAGCAGAGCTATTGTTCTGAAATAGAAATCAGAACATCAACTCTGCTTTTATATTTATTTTTATTGAACAAAGATCAATGTTTTGTTTTTAACTATGACAATGATTTACAATCTTATCTTCTTTAATAACGAACATCAGGTCAATCATTCTAACGATTATTTCTATCACACCAAGGTTCACGCCAAGGATCACAGCTATTATTTAAATTATTGTTACAACGATCTTTACAACGATTATTGTTGCAACTTTTTTTACAATGATTATTGTTGCAACGATTTTCACAACGGTTATTGTTGCAACAATCGTTATTGTCAAATAATAATAACAATAGTATCCACCAACACCACATACACATTTCACCTCTCATAGGGAAAAAATATTTATTTTAATGTTTTTTAAGTTTGTCCAATTAATATCTTCATCTGTTATTTATATAATATTATACACATTATATAAATGTTACAATTTATAATAAATTTATTAGCAAGGGATTCCAAACACATCGTTAGAAAGCTTTTTAAAAGAAACCCTTGACTTGAAGTGGACTTCAAGTCAAGGGTAAAATTTGCAGAAATCTTTATTATTATTACCTTAATTACCTATTAAAAATGCAAGAATTTGGTGCTTTGTCCCAGCATTTATTACAAGAAATACATTTAGACTTATAACCTTTGTTATCTATCCATTTATTAATTAAATCTGGCTCACAAAATAAAGTTCTAGACAATGAGAAATATTTGATTACCTTGGATGTATCATTATATATGTAGTATGATAATAATAACAGTATGCACTTTAGTGTAAGATACTAACCAAAAGGAGAGTAATGATATGAATCAAGAAGTAGAGGTTTACTCAGCACCATTTGAATATACATTGTCTATATTTAGTGGCAAATGGAAAATGGCAATAATGTTTTGGCTATCAAGACGTAAAATTTTGCGTTATGGAGAATTAAAAAAATGTATTATAGGTATCACTCATAAAATGTTAAGTTCTCAACTTAAGGAGCTTGAAACATATGATATTATAGTTCGCACTGAATATCACCAAGTTCCACCAAAAGTAGAATACTTTTTATCAGAAAAAGGGTTATCTTTAATGCCAATTTTAGAAGAAATGTGTTCTTGGGGTCATATGCATTATAAAGATGAGATAAGTAATTTAGTAGAATAGGAGCAATATTAATGAATATACGTGATTTAATTATTTACAATAAAACAATACCCAAAAGAGAAGCTAAGTATTTGGATTTCCCAAGGACCTTGCCGCCAGAATTATGTGGGTACCTTTCTCAAAATGGGATTACAAAATTATATTGTCATCAGGCAGAGATGTTTGAAAAAGCAATGGAAGGTCTTAATATTGTAATAACAACATCTACAGCCAGTGGAAAAACTCTTGGATTTTTGCTGCCGGTTCTTCAAGAAATTTTAGCAAATCCCCTTGCAAGGGCAATTTTTATATATCCTACAAAAGCATTAGCAAGCGATCAGTATCGTGCTATTTTACCGTATTTAGAATATTTCGGGGAAAACAGGATTTCAGCAGGAGTATATGATGGAGATACCCCCGTAAATGAAAGAAGCAGAATTAGAAAAAGCGCCAATATCATTTTAACTAATCCAGAAATGTTAAATGGTGCATTTTTACCGAATCATAGTAAATTTGGATTTGATTTTATATTTTCTAATCTGAAATATGTTGTAATTGATGAATTGCATACGTACAGAGGAGCATTTGGTTCCCATGTGGCAAATCTTTTTCGAAGATTAGGAAGAGTATGCAGATATTATAATTCATCCCCACAATATCTATGTAGTTCGGCAACTATAGCAAATCCTGTGGAACTTGCAGAAGAAATTTTCTCACATAAATTTATTCGAATTGATAGGGATGGTTCTCCGGCTGCAGAAAGAAAGTATATGCTTGTTCAGCCACCTAAGATTATGGGAGCTGATAAAAAATATTATGGACAGGTACAGACAACTACAGTTGCTGCAAATCTTATTCCTAAGTTGGTAGAAAATGACAATAGCTTTATTGCCTTTGCCAAATCAAGGAGAAATGTTGAAATAGTATTAAAGGAATCAAGAGATAAATTGGAAGCAGAGAGTTTCTTTGGAGCCTCCTTAATAGATAAAATATCGGGATACAGGGGAGGATATACACCACTCGAACGTAAAGAAATTGAAAACAAGATGATAACAGGTGTTTTATGTGGACTAGTATCTACAAATGC
>NZ_JAENWL010000062.1 GCF_016650095.1 Clostridium sp.
GGAGGGGTAAAATGTATAAAAAGTTAATAGCATTATGTATTGTCATGTTTTCCGTGGGGATGATAGCCAGTGGATGTTCTAATTCTTTAAAAGATGAGAATGCCACACTAACCAAAGAAATTAGTGCATTGAAAGAGAAAAATAGTAAGCTTTCGAATTCAGTTGTGGAATTAACCGAAGCATCTAAAAACTCAGATGATAAATTGAAGGAACTAGAAGCAAGCAATGCTTTAATAAATGAACAAATTTCTAAAAATAAAAATAGCGTTTATCCAATATATTCAGCTGATATAAATAGCTATGTTAAAGTGATACAATTTGGTACTTACATATCGGAGGGTTTACCAATAAAAAATAAATTGGATGCCCTTGCTGAAGCACTATCAGAGGTACATTTTAGTAATCTGCCTATTGAAGTTTCTGAAATAAAAGAAATTGATGGGAAAAAAATTGCGGTGATAAGTTTAAAAGAGAGTGAGGAAAATCAGAAAATTACTGCTGTATTACAATTTAAGGGAGATTCATGGGCAACAAGTTATTTTCAAGGATCTACTGGAGGAACTATGACCTCTGTATCTTTAATTGAAACATTTTTGCAGAAAGATTATGAAGGCCAATGGATTGATGGTGTGAAATTCTTATATAATAGTAAGATTTGCGATTTTCAACATGTACCAGCTTTGAATAAGGTAAGTTATAGAAAATAGTTTTTAACATCATGTATTTTCTTATAAAGAAGTATTTGCATATAAAGAAGTATTTTAATAAAAAAGAAAAGAATGTTGAGGAACTTTGTAAAGTTATCGACTTTCTTTTCTTTTTTATTAATTTTCTTAAAAAATTAGAATGTGACATTATTCCCCTGATTTAGCAAATAAAATGTGATAGAATATGATTAATAACAATTTAAACGACAAAATGTATAAATTTTCGGTGAAATCTTAATAAGGAATGAATAGGGGAAATAAAGATGAATGTTTTAATAGTAGAGGATGATAAAATACAAAGGGAATGTTTAAAGAAGATGGTACAGTTGATAGATAAAAATATAAATATATATGAATGTGAAGATAAAGATAAAGCTCTAGAAATCACAATTAATAATAATATAGATATATTTTATATAGATATTTCTTTAAAGAATTCTTCGGGATTAGATTTTGCAATAGAGCTACGACAAATATCTACATATGAATTTAGTTTTATTATTTTCTTAACAACTCATGCAGAATATATAACTAAAGCATTTAAACAAGTGCATTGTTATGATTTTATAATAAAGCCTTATGATATTGAGGATGTTATGAATATGACAAAACGATATTTATTACACAATGGTAATATAAAGGATACTCCAAAAGATAAGAGTTATGTGATATTTAATATTAGAAAAGGTATTAATGTAAAAGTATATGTTGATGAAATAATTTTTATAGAAGTAATTCTTAGAATGTGTATGGTGCATACAGTCAATGGTGTTTATAAAATTAATAAATTAACATTGAAGAATGTCCTTAAGCTTACAAATTGTAACAATATAGTTCAGTGTCATAAATCTTTTGTGGTGAATATTAGGTATATAACGAAAATACAGAATGTAGATACTAAATTGAGTGAAATTTACTTTGAAAACTATAATAAAAATGCTCTTTTAGGTTATAAATTTAAAAATACAATAATGGAACAATTCCAGCAATGTGGTTAAATAGAATGCGTTATGAAATGGAGTGTAATAAATGTTAGGGATGTTACAACAATCTATAGCTAATTTTATCGAATTGACTATTTTTATGACATTATGGTCAAAGATATCTTTAAAAGATGAAAATAATTGGTTTAAAAATTCATTTATAATATTAATAGAATTAATAATACTATTGCTAACAATTAAAATAAACAATCATATAGATGTAATTATTAAATATATAAGCATGATATTTCTAATAAAATTTATGTATAATAGACCGTTTATCAAGGTAATATGCGAGTTTATTGTATTTTTAGGTATAAATAAAATTTTACAAACACTTTTAATTGGGTGTGCATATTTAATTGGATTTCCATATTCAGATACGTATAGATGGGACATTACCTTTCTTTTAGTAGAATTAATTTTTATCATTATTATATTAAAGTATAGTTTTAGTGAAAAAGCAAAGAGAATCCTCAAATTGGAATCTAAGATATTATATTACTTTGTAATTAATTTAGGGTTATATATTTTATTTTGTGAATTTATATGGGGATATAATAAAAACATAATATTAAATAATATGCTAGTATACATTTTTATTATACTCTTGATGTTATCATTAAATATATTTTTATATTATTACATAGTTAAAATATGTGAAGACAAAAAGGTTGCAGAACTACAAAATAAGTACAACCCTATATTAACGGATATAGTAGAGGATATAAGACAAAAGCAGCATGATTTTAAAAATCATTTAAATACCATAAATGCTATAGTAGAAATAGCAAGTGAAAAAGAAGTTAAGCATGAATTAAAGAAATATATTATGTCATTAAAAAGTTCAAATAATACTATAGAAGATATAGTATACATAGATAATATTATTATTAAAGCTATAATATATAATAAATTGTCTGAAGCAGAAAGGTTAAATATAAAATTGTCATTTAAGGTTACAAATAACTCTTTAGAAAATAGTTTAAAGGATTATGAAATTTCTGATATACTAAATAATCTCTTAGATAATGCTTTTGAGGCTGTTGAAAATAGTACCAATGATAAGGTGGTTATACTAAATATATGTGTAGAAGGAAATAATAATATTGTAGAGGTTAGAAATAGTGGAAAAACAATAAGTCCAGATAAAATAGGAAATATATTTGACAGAGGATTTTCTACTAAAGAAGGAAATAACAGAGGATATGGACTTTATAATATAAAGAAAATAGCTGAAAAAAATGGCACAGATGTTCAGCTATTTTTTAAAGAAAATTATACTATTTTTAAAATAATATTCCGTTCATGACCCCAAATATATGTTATGAGGCTTTTGTATTGCTTTATATTAAAGAAATAAGTAGTATCTAAAGTGTAAGGTAAATTCTTTGAATTTAAAGGAGGTTACACTCATATGATTAGTATGTTTAATATTTACAACAATGACCCCATGGGAATGGTAATATTTACATATCCATTATTAGTACTTGTAATATCTTTAGTAATGCAACTTATATTTAAGAAAATGTTTGCTATTTTGCTAATTAACTTTGTATTTTGGTTGATTGCAGCATTTACTATATTTAATACAAGTTTCCTAATTTGGTGCTTCGTATATACATTCATTTCTTTTCTTGGAACAATAATAGGAGATTTAATTATTATAATTAAGAATGAATTTACTCGTAAAAGAAAAAACCTATAAAATTTATAGGTTTTTTTCTTTGAATTCCAAATACCCCTTTTTTCTTAATTTACAAGAAGGGCAGTCACCGCAACCATTACCTTTTATTCCATTATAACAAGTTAAAGTCTGATTTTTAACTATATCAAGTACACCTAAGTCATAAGCCATTTTCCAAGTTTCAGCTTTGTTAATCCACATTAAAGGTGTTTCAATTACAAAATCATAACCCATAGCTAAGTTTAGGGTAACATTTAAGGATTTTATAAACACATCTCTACAATCTGGGTATCCACTGAAATCGCTTTGAGATACCCCGGTTATAATATTATTTATTCCTCTTTGTTTTGCAAAGACGGCTACAAAGGTTAAAAATAATAAGTTTCTCCCATCTACAAAGGAATTAGGCACGCTATCACTTGGTGCGGACTTGTCCACTTCCATATCTTTTCTTGTTAATGAATTTGGTGCTAGTTGATTTAATAGGTTTAAGTCTAAAGAATGATACTCAATATCGTGCTGTTTACATATATCTTTAGCACAATCGAGTTCTAATATATGTTTTTGATTATAATTAAAAGATACAGCTATGACCTCTTTATATTTTTTAAGCGCCCAAAACAAACAAGTTGTGCTATCTTGTCCACCACTGAATACTACTACTGCTTTTTCTTTATTCATAATTAGTGTGCCTCCCTTTAACTTGTTATTTATTTTCGTGCCCCTAAAGCATTTTTTATTTAGTATAAAGCATTATTAACTTATTATTTAATATTACATCAGTATTGAATCTTCCTCTGAAAGTAGTTGACATTGTTTTAGTGCCTGGTTTTTTTATTCCACGAGTTGTCATGCAGCCATGTTCACCCTCTATAATAACAGCCACGTCGCTTGAACTCGTTACTATCTGCATAATCTCAGCTATATCTGTACCTATTCTTTCCTGAAGTTGCAATCTTCGACCTACCATATCAGCTATTCTTGCGATTTTACTTAAACCAATAATCTTTTTAGTTGGAACGTATGCAACCGAAACTTTCATATTATACATAAGCGCTAAATGATGTTCGCAATGACTAAATATTTGAATATCCTTCATTATCACTATATCAGGGCAATCCTCTTTAACTATTAAATCATCTTGAAAGGTTGTATTAAACATTTCTGCAATTTCACTGTTGCTGTAGCACATGCCAGCAAACACTTCTTCGTACATTTTAGCTACACGGGCGGGTGTATCTCTAAGGCCTTCTCTAGAAGGATCATCACCTAAAGCTATTAAAATACCCTTTATATGTTCTTCAATTGCTTTTGTATCAATTAATTTTGTATCAACTGTTTTTAAATCAATTGTCATAAGTTTATACACCTCTCTTATTTGGATCCCAAATGATCTTATGAAGTTGAATTTGAAGATTAACACCATTCATTTTATTATCCTTCATAAATTCTACAATCTTCTCCAGTTCAATTTTGCCAAATACTGGACTAATATACACATTTGTTCTAGTTGAAAGCTCATAGTTATCTATTATGAATTTGGTCCTTTGTAAATCCTCCATGCAACTTGCCACAAATTTAACGGTATCATTATAACTTAAATATTTAAAATTATTTAAATTCATATTATCTTCCATATTGCTTAAGGGCAGTTTATAATCCATATTAAAACTTGGTGGGTTTTTTATATTTGAAAATTTATCTATCAGAACACTGCCATTCGTTTCAATTTCAATATGAAGCGATGTATCTTTAGAAAGTGCTTCTAATAGTTCTATAATTCCTTCCTGTAACAGAGGCTCACCTCCAGTTAAGGTTACATTTCTAATTTGGGTAGATTTTATATATTTATATATATCAACAGGCGTCATGAAGTCATAATGTACATCTTCCTTATTAGCCCAAGCGGTATCGCAGTAGCTACAATTTAAATTACAGCCTGCAAATCTTATAAACACTACTAGTTGTCCTGATAGAGGACCCTCTCCGTTAACACTTATAAACTTTTCGACTACCTTAAATTTCACTTTAACTTACCACACTTTCTTCATATGATGCACTATTAGTAGGTGTTTCGTAAACTGTAGTTCTTTTTATGGGATATCCTTTATCCTTCATTAGCTTAAAGAAAAATGCTGCAAAGTTTTCTGCTGTTGGTCTAAAATCAACCATAATTACATTGAAACCATCTTGATTTATACAATTTAAAGTGGCATCTCTCATGGTGTTTTCTTGCATTATTAAAGCATGGTCATAAGAATCTACCATAGCTTTAACATCTTTTTTAAAATCACCAAAATCTATTATCATGCCGTCAAGTTGTCCACCACATACCAAGGTTTCTGATTGTATTTCAACTTCAACCTTCCACCTGTGACCGTGGATATTTGCACATTTTCCTGCGTATCCAGAAAGAAAATGTGCACTGTCAAAGCTATGTTCTGTCTTTAAAATATACATGTGGGACATTCCTCCTAAAATTTATATTCATTTGACTAATATTTTTCCGGAAATATTTGTATCCACTATATTTTTCAGTTTTGCATAAATATCAAACGTCAAAACCTACACCTCGGAAATATTTAAACAAAAAAAGCTACCTAAAACGGTAGTTACGTCCTAGTTTTGTTTATAGACAGGATGGTTTAGAACTGTCTTATTTAGGTTTTATAATTACTAATTTTACAATAAGTTATGTGGTATGTCAAATGAGATATATTAAATTTCAAATTAAGTTTACTTTAGTGTTGAAATGTGTAATAATATAAAGTTGTAAAAGCATATTTAGACATAGTATTTATGGAAAATTTTTAATTGTTTATATAAAAAATAATGTTGTAAGTGAGGAGTAAAAATGAAAATTGGATTTGATCAGAAGAAATATTTAGAAGAGCAATCAAAGTACATTTTAGAAAGAGTTAATAATTATGATAAATTATATTTGGAATTTGGGGGTAAGCTTTTTAATGACCTTCATGCAAAAAGAGTTTTACCAGGATTTGATGAAAATGCAAAAATTAAATTGCTACATAAATTAAAAGAAAAAGTTGAGGTCATTATTTGTGTATTTGCAGGAGATATAGAAAGAAACAAAATAAGAGGTGATTTTGGAATCACTTATGATGTGGATGTTTTAAGGTTAATAGATGATTTACGCTATTATGATCTTGATGTAAATAGTGTTGTAATCACCAGATATGAGGGTCAACCAGCAACTACAATATTTATTAATAAGCTTGAACGTAGAGGTATAAAAGTTTATAAACATAGAGCAACTACGGGATACCCTTCTGATGTTGATACAATAGTAAGCGACGAGGGATATGGTAAAAATCCCTTTATTGAAACTACAAAATCTATTGTGGTTGTAACGGCACCAGGGCCAGGAAGTGGGAAGTTGGGTACTTGCCTTAGTCAGCTTTATCATGAACATAAGAGAGGAAGGGCTGCAGGTTATTCAAAATTTGAAACCTTCCCAGTGTGGAATATTCCACTAAAACATCCACTAAATATTGCATATGAGGCTGCAACAGCAGACCTTAATGATGTAAATATGCTAGATTCCTTCCACTTTGATGCTTATAATAAGATATCTGTAAACTATAACCGTGATATTGAAACCTTTCCTGTGCTACGACGAATTATTGAAAGGATAACTGGAGAAGAGGCTGTTTATAAATCTCCAACAGATATGGGAGTTAATAGAGTAGGTTTTGGAATTATTGACGATGAGGTTATCAAAGAATCATCTAAGCAAGAGGTAATAAGAAGGTATTTTAAAACGGGCTGTGAGTATAAAAAAGGTTATATAAATAAAGAAACTTTTGAAAGAGTAAAGCTTCTTATGGAAGAACTTAATCTAAAACAAGAAGATAGAAAAGTTGTTATTCCAGCAAGAGAACGATCAGCTAATTTAAAACAATGTTCTAGTAAAAGTGAAACTTGCCCGGCCCTTGCAATTGAGCTTAATGATGGGACGATATTAACAAGTAAAAGTTCAGATATAATGGATGCAACAGCTGCGATAATTTTAAATGCTGTTAAATATTTCGCAAATATAGCTGACGAGATTCATCTTATTTCTCCAGTTATACTCGAACCTATTATAAACTTAAAATCAAAAACTTTAGGAAGTAAAAAACCAGCTTTAGACTGTGAAAACGTGTTAATTGCACTTAGTATATGTGCTGTTACTAATCCGACGGCTCAGGTAGCTATGGAAAAATTACCAATGTTAAAAGGATGTCAAGCACACTCAACTACAATTATAAGTACAGCTGATGAACAAACTTTCAGAAAACTTGGTATAGATATAACCTCTGATGCAGAATATGCAACTGAAAGTCTTTACTATAATAATTAATAATATCTAATAACTTAAGAAATGAGCTATTTATAAGCCACATTACCTATATTCAATAGGAGTGTGGCTATTTTTTTAATTAAAAATTCAAGGCCTTTTTAACTAAAAAAACCTTATTTATGCTAATTTATCATTTATTTAACATGAAAAGTTATTAAATAACACATTTTTGAACGTAACTTAAATATAATAGTATTTAATTCGTTACATATTAATTTCCGTTAACAATGATGTTGAAATTTGTAGGATGATTTATTGTTAATAATAACACAATATAACAAAAAAGGAACTCTAATTGTAATATAATTCAAATGAAGTTTAAAATTTAATTAAATAATTATGGATAATAATTTAATTAAAATTAGGAGGGGAAAATAAATATATGAAGTTAAATACATTGGAAAGTCAGATGGTAATTGACATTTATGATGCCGATATGTTGCCAGAAATGTTATTTGAAATTGAAAATTATAAATTAACAGAGGGAGAAGACAAAAGAAAGAAACAAGAATTTGCATTCCATTTAGAAAAATTAAAAAAGTTAGGTTTTATAAAATATGAAGAAAAAGAAGCTTTTTTAAAAGAGGGAATTCGTAGCACAAAATATAATAATAATGTAGCTATGATTTATGAAAATAAAATACACATAGATTCTAAAGGGATAAACTTAGTAGAGTGGGATAATCACAGTAATTCAGAAATTTTAAGACAAGCATATAAATGTGGCTAAAGAATTAGAATGGACACTTTTCACTGTCTATAGAGTAGACAGTGAAAAGTGTCCACTCTATAGAGCTAAGTTTATAGTACAGCCTTTTTTTATTTAAGGGGGATAAATTGTTATCCCCCACTTATAGAAGTATGTCCTATAAAAACTTACTTCCATAATAGCAGCATCCAATGGCTCCGTTAAACTGTGGCTGATCAATGTATACTATTTCTTCATAATCTTCTTTTAAATATTTTTTTATTGCTGTATTATTAGCAACTCCACCTGTTAAAATTAATTTTTTTCCTCTAAATCTACTTATAAGAGGTTGAAGTCTCTTGTATAGAGAGTAGTTAACACTAGAACACAAGCAATCGATACTTACACCTTCAGCTATTTTACCAATTAACTCTGACTCAGAAAAAACTGCACAGGTTGAATTAAGTTCCACAGGATTTTCATAATGAACACTCATGTCATCAAGGGATATTTCAAGTACATTTGCCATATTTTCTAAATATCTGCCACAGGATGCAGCACACTTTTCATTAAGTTCTAGATCAGTGGTGATACCTTTTTCAACTTTTACAACCTTAACATCTTGGCCCCCTACATCTAAAAGTATAAAGTCCTTTAAGCCAGTTTGATAAAATCCTCCATACACATGGGCTTTTATCTCATTTATTGTGGTGAACAACAATAAATCAGTATTATTTTTCCCATAGCCTGTAGACACAGCCTTATCAATTTTCCCAATATTAAGTTTTTCTAAATTGACAATAACCTTACCATCAAAGTCACAGTAATTTCTGTAAAAGTTCATGGTACTCACTTTCTCCTTATGTATTATCTTATTGTCTTCCATTAAAATAATTTTAACCTCGCGGCTACCAAGGTCTATACCTAACACTCGCATTTTACGACCTCCTTCAAATCTAGTAGCATATCAAGAAAAGCTTCGAGCCGTAGTTTTGTTCTTGCATCTAAGGAATTTAACTTGTCTCCTTCAATATTTAATATGGGAATATCTAATTTTTCTTTTAAAACAATATGTTCTACAGCTCTATAGCAAAAGGCTTGAGTGTAATGAATTATACCATCTAATTTTCGCTCATCGATTTGCTTTTGTAATTCATTAATCCTAAATTCACTATCATAAGGATAAGTGTAGTCGTAATATTGCTCGAATATATTTAAAGCACTTTCAACTCTTGGAAAAGCAAATTCTCTTTGAACCTCATTGTATACAAAATTAGCATTAAACTTTTCAACAAACCCATATATATCTGAAGTCATAGGAGGAACCCCTATGTATCCAAGTCTTAACTTTCTAATTACTGGCTTTCTATTTTTCATATCATAAATAACTTTTTTTAGTTCAGTTTCAAAGGCGTCTATATCTCCATTAAAATCACTTGTGCTCACATGATATAGATGATTTTCAAAGCCTGTTACCTTATTATGAATATAGGTCAATTCGTCAATCTCTCTAACTAAGGCACGAGTTTCATTTAGCCTTTTTCTAACCAATTCAACTTCGTCAATTGTTACATTAAAAGCATTCATAAATTTATTTATTTCATGCTCTACATCCTCTGCCAAGTGACTATGCGGAAAAGAAAAGGGATAAACTTTAATCCCTTTTAACTTAAGTACGTCAATGAGGGCTTTAGTATTAGAACAATCGCCTTCTACAACACCAACTATCTCTGTGATGTGGTTTGAGAGGCACGCTCCATAAATTCCCTTTGTCCAAGTGCACAAGCTTTTAGGAAAACCATCTCTTTCTGCAATATCTATATATTTCATATAGTCCTTAGAGGTTATAAAAACATTATTTAAATCTATAGGGGTATAACCTGCTGCAATAAGAACCTCTACTGGTACGGTTGTTGTTAAGCCTATTTTTTTCATTATGAATCCTCCTAAAATAAACCATTTAAAAACAAAAAAGCTACCTAAAACGGTAGTTACGTCCTAGTTTTGTTTATAGACAGGATGGTTTAGAACTGTCTTATTTAAGTTTTATAATTACTGAGTTTACTATATGTTGAGTATTATGTCAAATGGACAAAGGTGACACCCACGTGGCAAGTGATAAGAAAAGAGGAGGTAAATAATTTTATAAACATCTAAAGCTATAAAATAAGAACTGCCGCAGAAATAGTTTCTGTGGCAGTTCTTGGAATCAGTCTAACATATAAGAAATATTTAGAAAATTACTCTTGTATTTGCACTTTTATGTATTTTACGCCCCAATTACGAGCTTCTGCGTTTGTATTGAAAAATACATCTATATATTTGCCTTTTACTGCTGAACCTTTGTCAGCGGCGATTGCGTTACCGTAACCTTCAACATATAATTTTGTTCCGAAAGGAATGACACTAGGGTCTACAGCTATGGTACTAATACCGTTTGGATTTCGAACAGCCTTTAATCCTGACGCAGTATAAGAAGTAGTTACTCCATTAACTGGACAATAAGCAGTAGCTTTTACAGTGAAAGTCTTTCCAGAAGATGGTGAAGAGGACTTTATATTAACAATATTTTCAGAAACTAGAGAAGAGTCACCTCTTGAATAGGCTACGGCAGTCATAGTACCCTGAACTATAATTTTATTCGTAGGAGCTTTAACTAACGTTTCTTTAATAACTTTTCTAGTTACTTCGGTGCCATTCTCATAAGTTATATTTGAAGTAATACTTTTTTCGCCTTTTACTCCATTTTGTGTAACCTTGCTTTTAGATTTTAATGTATCTTTATCCTTTTTAATAACTGTTTTAAAATCAATAGGTTTTGTTTCATGGATAGTTTCTGTTTTAACCCTCGTTATGGTAACATCCATACCTTTAGATAACTTGGTTACTGTCGGTGGTGAAACCTTGTCATTAGGATTTAGCATTATTTTTTCTGTATTTAACATTAGGGCAATATCCTTTTGAGAAGATTTAATATTTAGTTCCTTATTGTCTACAAAGACTTTAAGATTCACAGCACGATTGATTGTTATAACATCATTGTTAACTATTTTTGAGCTTAAAGCTTTATCAATCGTATCCTTTACGTCTATACTTATATCAGATTTCTTTAAAGCACTGTCAAAAGTTTTCTGGTAAGTTACTAATTTAAGTGGCTTGCCATCAACAACTACCGTAATGTTTTTCCGCGAACTACTCACGAAAATAGTTAAAGTTGCAATTATTGTCACAAGCATAAATTGAATTACAATTTTTGTTCGGTTATATTTCATAAAATTAACTATAATAATCATCTCCTATTATAAATTTCTGTATAACTACTGATGTCTGATGTCCAAAATACAGTACTCTTAAATATATGATATTTAGAGTAATCTCAAAAGATGCATGAGCAGTAGGGGATTGATACATAATAATACCAATTTATGGAATTATAAATTATTTTTATATTGTAGCACACATTTATGTGAGAAGCAACATTTTTTCCCATTTGCAAACATGTCACTTTTATATCGCTTCTTAAAGTGAATGAGTATATAATGAATAGGATACTATTACTTTCTTTTATCTTAGGGTTTATTGGACACGATATATTATTATAACCTATAATAGTTTAGATTGGTAGTGTTATACATGTATAACATTAATATGGAGGTGTATGTTTGAAGTTTAAAGAACTTGAGAATATAGTATTTAAATCAGCTTCTGATCTCATGAAAAGCCAGGGAGAAAAGGCTTTTAACAGCGGATTAGTTACTAAGATTAAAGGTAAAAAAATAGAAAATATATATCATATTTATGGCTGCGTCAGTAATAAAACTAAATCAAGTGAATTAAACACGCATATAAAAATAGATTTATTAAAGAAAAAAATAGATGGCATGAAATGTACTTGTGAGGATTTCAAAGAAGGTTCTAGTATGGGCTATTTATTTATGTGTAGTCATTTAACGGCTACAGCATATAGGTTTTTTAGTTTAGCCGCAATAAACAATTCTAAAGAAAATGAAAAATTAGAAAAACTTAAAGAGCATAATTTAGATAAGCAGGAATTAAAGAGTACTATAAAGTTAGCTCGCAGGGTTTCAAAAGGTCCACCTTATTATGAGATGCAACACTCAATAGGTAAGGGAAAAACAAAGATTGATCCTATGGACCTAAAAGTTTTTTTAACTGGGATTAACTTTAAGAAAATTAAGTTTAACTATGATAGTTTTGAGTTTGAAACTTCAATCTTGCTAAAGGATTTACCACTAACTTTTACATTGAAAATTAGAAATGAATATTTTGTTTTAACAACACATAAGCAGTTTCCAGTCTCTTTAAATGATAAGAATGATGTATTTTTATTTAATTGGAAGATTTATATACCAACAAAGAATCAAATTAGAAAGTATATTCCCATATATGAGAAGTTAAAAACAAATGGTGAAATTCTATATCGCATAGATATAGAGAACTATAATAAACTTACAGCTTATCTAAGCAGTATTTCAAATAATATTACTATTAGTGAAGCGGTAAAATCATTTGCAGCGAATTTCATAAAGCCAGAGTTTCATATATATGAGATAGGTAGTGACATTTATTGCGATATAAAAGTTGTTTATGGCAATGAGAAAATCAACATATTAACGGGTGATAAAAGTAAAGATATAATAACACGTGATTATAAAAAAGAAGACAAGATTCTTATGGAACTCGAGAAATTTAGGTTTATAAAAAGGAATGAGAGGTTACTCTTTATAGGCTCAGATGAGCAGCTGTTTGATATATTAAGTAAGAGTGAAAATAATCTACATTCCCTCGGAAATGTTACC
>NZ_JAENWL010000313.1 GCF_016650095.1 Clostridium sp.
CTCTTAAGGTCTATTTCTATACCAGCATTTTCATTTGATACTAGCATTATTCGAATATCGCTTGATTCAAGCGTTCCAGCTGCTGCATTCTTGATGATTTTCATTACCTTAACCTCCAATTAATATTCTTCTAACCACTATATTTTTTAGATTCATATGTAACTGCTTATCAAAATCTGGTGTTAAAAGTGCAATCGCGCCCCTTTTAACACCAGACAAGTTATTTACTTTCAAGATAAACTATTTTTGTGCAAGTAAAACATCAAGATGTCTTGCGGTCAAATTTAACCATTCCTCAGAAGTAACAACATTCTTTTTAGTTGCTTCTGATAACTGATCTAAATCCTTTGTGATAATTCCCTGATCAATTGTCTCGATGCATGCAGTTTCAAGTTTGTCTGAAAAATTCACAAGTTCTAAATTATCATCAATCTCTCCACGTTTTCTAAGCGCACCAGTCCATGCAAAGATTGTAGCCATCGGATTTGTTGAAGTTCTCTCTCCTTTTAGATGCTTGTAATAATGCTTCTGTACTGTACCATGAGAAGCTTCATATTCAAAGCATCCGTCTGGAGAAACAAGAACCGATGTCATCATAGCAAGACTTCCAAAAGCAGAAGCAACTAGATCTGACATAACATCACCATCATAGTTTTTGCATGCCCAAAGCATTCCTCCTTCAGCCTTTACAATACGCGCAACTACATCATCAATTAATGTATAGAAATAGGTTATACCAGCTTCCTCGAACTTACTTTTATATGTTTTTTCAAATAAATTTTGAAATATTTCTCTAAAATCAGCATCATAAATTTTAGAAATTGTATCCTTTGTAGAAAACCAAAGGTCAATCTTATTGTCTAGTGCAAAGTTAAAGCAAGACTTAGCAAAACTTTCAATAGATTTATCAAGGTTATGCATTGTCTTTACTACGCCTGCACCTTCAAACTCATGAATACACTCTCTGAAAATTTCCTTACCTTCATTGTTAGTATATACAAGCTCTGCCTTTCCTGGTTCCTCTGCTCTATATTCAAGATTCTTATAAACATCGCCATATGCATGTCTAGCTATTGTGATCGGTCTTTTCCATGTCTTTACATATGGGTTAATTGTGTTAACCACAATGGGTGCACGAAAAACTGTTCCATCAAGAATAGATCTTATAGTTCCGTTCGGGCTTTTCCACATTTTCTTTAAATCATATTCCACTACTCTATCTGCATTAGGAGTAATCGTTGCACACTTTACACCAACACCATACTTTTTAACAGCATTAGCAGCATCAAATGTAACCTGGTCGTTTGTGTTATCTCTTTCTTTCATACCAAGGTCATAGTACTCGGTTTTAAGGTTTACATACGGCAAAAGAAGTGTATCCTTAATCATTTTCCAAAGGATACGGGTCATTTCATCCCCATCCATCTCTACTAGTGGAACTGTCATTTCAATCTTTTTATTCATAATTATATTTCCTCCTTAAAATTTTAACTTTATTTTTAATTCTATTTTTAATTTCTTATTAATAAACTATTTTAGTTTTAATCCAAGATAATTTTCCGCCAACCTTTAATATTTCTGCGTCAAATCCTGAAAGCGTATGAACAACCTCTATGTCTATATTCTTTGTTACATTCTTTAATTTAGCTTCGCCCTTCAAATCACCAATAGTAACAGAAAGTTCATCGCCCTTTTCAATCTTGTCATAATCCGCTGGGTTTTTAAATGTTAATGGTACAATCCCAAAATTTATAAGATTAGCAAGGTGAATACGTGCAAATGATTTTACGATAACAGCTTTAATCCCTAGATATTTTGGCGCAAGTGCTGCATGTTCACGACTTGATCCTTGTCCATAATTGTCACCAGCGATAATAAATCCACCTTGTTTTTCTTTTGCATTTTTATAGAAATCACTATCAAGTGCTTCAAAAACATATTTTGATATTTCAGGTACATTACTTCTTAAAGGAAGTATTTTAGCACCTGCAGGCATTATATCATCTGTAGTGATATTGTCTTCAAATTTAGCAAGTACCTCTCCAGTAAGTACATCTGGAAGTGTTGGAAAATTTGGTAGGGGCGCAATATTGGGACCAAACTGAACTTCAACTTCATTAGCTTTTTCAACAGATAACGGATTAATAATCATATTATCATTAATTGAAAATTTATCTGGCATTTCAAAATTAGGACATTTTCCTAAAGTTCTTGGATCAGTAAGTACTCCTGTAATTGCTGTTGCAACTGCAGTTTCAGGACTTACCAAATAAGTTGTAGCATCTTTTGTACCACTTCTTCCTTCAAAGTTTCTATTAAAGGTTCTTACTGAAACACCTTTAGAGCAAGGAGCACTCCCCATTCCGATACATGGTCCGCAAGTATTTTCAAGCATTCTAGAACCTGATTTAACAAGGTGCGTCATATTTCCACTTTCAATTAGATGCTCAACAACTTGCCTTGATCCAGCACTAATGGTCATATGAAGCTTCTCTGAAACTGTTTTGCCTTCTATAGCTTTTGCTACAACCATAAGGTCTCTTAATGAGGAATTTGTACAAGAACCTATAGCTACTTGATCAACTTTGAGTCCTGCAAGTTCTGCTACTGTCTTAACCTTTCCTGGGCTGTGAGGAAGCGCTACCATTGGTTCTACTTCATCCAAGTTAATTTCCATGATTTCATCATACTGGGCATTTGCATCCGGTATAAGTTCAACCCATTGCTCTTCTCTTCCTTGAGCTTTTAAGAATTTCTTTGTAATTTCATCACTAGGAAAAATACTGGTAGTACATCCCGTTTCTGTTCCCATATTTGTAATAGTAGCACGATCAGGAACACCTAGGTTCTTAACACCAGGTCCACAAAATTCTAGTACTTTACCTACATTGCCTTTAACATCTATTCTACGTAATACCTCAAGAATTACATCCTTTGCAGAAACCCATTCGGAAAGCTTTCCAGTTAGCTTAACACCAACAACTTTAGGATATTTCAGCCTGAAACTTTCTCCCGCCATTGAAACAGCAACATCAAGACCACCTGCACCAATTGCGAAGCAGCCCATTCCACCTGCCGTAGGTGTATGACTATCAGAACCTATTAATGTTTTACCTGGACGTGCAAATCTCTCTAGAAAAATTTGATGGCAGATACCATTTCCAGGTCTCGAGAAGTAAATCCCATATTTTCCTGCAACTGATTGCAAATACTTATGATCATCAGCATTTTTAAAGTCTGTTTGAAGTGTGTTGTGATCCACAAAACTCACACTAAGTTCGGTTCTCACACGTTTTAACCCAATAGCTTCAAATTGTAAATAAGCCATTGTCCCAGTTGCATCTTGGGTTAGGGTATGATCAATTTTAATAGCTACTTCCTCTCCTGCTTTAGGTGTACCTTTTACGATGTGTTCCTTCAATATCTTTTCTGTAATTGTTCCTGACATTTTATTGCCCCCTTATTTCTATTTATATTTATTTTTATATTAATATTATGATTGCCATTAAGTGTTTATCCGCTACGTAAAATAGCGCTTACTTGCTTTAATATATATCAATTGCACTTTTAAAATCGTTTACAGTTAAATACATTACATTAATAATGCTATTTTATCTTTTAACTGTTTTTTCTTTTCAGTTGCCCACTATCATTTGCAGTCCAGAATGGATTAATGGACTAATCCACTTGTTAATCATCATACCATATGGACCACTCCATTTCAATCATTATTTTCAGACTATTTAGTGTTTTAGATGATTTTTAGATGAATTAAACTTCATTCTCTAACTTAGCCTTAGATTTAATGCTATTTCCACCTAAATTCGAAATATTTTTATATCTCTCCTTCTTGTAAATGTATAATATTACCAATATACGCTGATATGAGGATTAGAAATAAAGTTCATCCTCCAATATTCGAGTGAAATAGGAGTCCAATTTCACTTATAACTAGTACTATATGTTAAATTTACATTGATAAAGGCCGTTGTTTAGCTTAATCCAATACAAATTGGTGCTAATAAAAAGTCCAATTACAAAGTGAATTATTGCCTACCGGCATAGGAAAAGTAAAATTTTCAAATATCGCATAAGAAAAGTAGGCCCAATAAATACTGTAAGAGATATGTACAATCACAAATACTCAATGTGAGCAATTGCTATAGAATTAGGCATGTCTAGAAAACTGTTAACCTAATGAAATAACCTATATCTTTAATTATTATATAAATAAGATATAGGCTTTATATTTTGGTAAACAAACAACTTGTATACTTTCAAATTTAAAACTGATCATAGCTTGTTATTTCGTTAACATTTCGTTTATAGCTTTAGCAGCTTTTTTACCTGCTTCCATAGCTAATATAACTGTAGCTGCTCCTGAAACAGCATCTCCACCGGCATATACATTGTTTATAGATGTTAAACCAGTTTCATCTTCCGCAATTATACACTTCTTTTTATTAATATCCAAACCTTCTGTTGTTAAAGGAATTAAAGGATTTGGTGATGTCCCTAGAGACATTATAACTGTATCTACA
>NZ_JAENWL010000026.1 GCF_016650095.1 Clostridium sp.
TTAAATCCCTCACCACGATGAATGGAGGAATACCACGGAGCAAAGTTAATGATATCTTCCATAACACGTTTAAAGGGTGGTGTAGTTGCGGCATTATCAAAATTAATTGCAGTAACACTTTTTCCAGATATAAGAGGTACTTTTTTATTTACTCCAAGTATAAGATTTCTGTAGCTTGGACTAGTACTTTTAAAGGACACAATACTCCTCCTCGTAAAGTTATTTACAGTACATAGTATTAATTTTCATAGGAAAAGGTTACTAATAAAGTCAATAGCATGGGGAAAAATGATTTTATTAGCCTTTATTATTAGTTATATATTCTAGGCAAGGATCCTCATTATTAATATAATTTTGTATAGTGAGCGCTATGTTAACATCTGGCAAAAATGATGGTTGTGAATCATCTTCAATAATTTTGTAATACTTAGTAGAATAGCAAATCGTAAGTCCTGAGTTTTTTAAAGTAAATCTCTTTACCTCACCATAGCAGTTTGGTTTTCCACCAGTGGGTTCACCTATAAATATCGCTGAGGTATTTTCTTTTAAAGAAAAGGCATTTAATAGGGCCGAAGAAAAAGTCGCTCGTCCTACTATAACAAAAATTTTTCCTTTCTTATTAATTTTCTCGCAATGTTTTATATAGTCCACAAAGGGATTTAATAACAGTGAATTACCACCAAAGTTATTTCGCAAATCAATTATTAGTTTCTCTACTGGATTAGCTTCAATGAAGTTAATTAATTGATTACAAAAGGTAAATACATCTGTGGGCAACATATCCCTACAAGAATTATATTTAAAGTACACTGTCTTAGACGAATCTACATACTCAAACCAGTAATATTTGTCACTATGTCTTCTGTAAAGAGGTAAATTGTTACTACGTACTAAATTATTATTAATTAAACTAAGGTTTTTTTTCCAATCTCTTAGATTAAGAGATTCTATTTCTAAATTTTTTATTTTATTGTTTTCATCTTCAAAGGTTAATTCTAAGCTATTAGTATCATTAGAAATTCCCAAATCATAAAGTAATTCAATTGCAGGGAAGTACTTAGGGAGTTGTGATTTAAGATAGGGTTCATTTTCGTAAGAAATAATGGAACTCAAGATTTTAATAACTTCTTCTATATCTATTTTATTTACTTTTATTATTTTACAATATAGTATTTCCTTATATTGTGGGAGGGTTGATATTAGGTAGATACCGCCGGAAAACCAATACAATTCTAATGGAAGTAAGAGATTAATTTGTAAAGGTACAGATGTGTGAGCATCTCTTATGGAAGCAACAATTTTAGCAATTTCCAGCTTTATTTCATAGTCGCTAAAAGCCTCAATATTCATTTTTAAATTGGCAATTTCATTGAAAAAATCTTCTTTATTCTTTAGAAAAAATAAATTTTTATGTTTTAGAGGAAGCTCAAATGATAAGAAATTAATATCCTCTAGCCATCTTGTGTTTCTGATTAAATCCATAAATTAGACTCCTTTTTTTAGGGCTCGTCTCACAAAGAATTTTATGACGCAAACTAAAAGTGGTCATTAAAACCGTAAACAATTATCTTATTTACGGTTCATTTATACCTTTATTTTTTGTTGCTAATTTATGCGAGAAAAGTTGTAAATTTCATATGCTCGTTACTTAAATCCTTTTATTAAAGATTGTTTTATACATTTACTATTTCATAAGTAGCATCGAAATCAACAGTTATTTGCTTACCAGTGACCATATTTTTTATAGTAACAGTTTTATCTTGAGCTTCCTTTTCTCCAACTAAAATTGCAAAAGGAATAGCTAATTTATTTGCATACCCTAGTTTCTTTACCATTTTAGTGTCCTCAAGGTATATTTCTGTGATTACTCCCTTATCCCTTAAATTTTTTGCAAGAGAAATCCCGTAATCAATATTATTATCTAGGGGTATTACTAGTACTTTTGTTATAGAAGGACTAACATCATTTTTAAAGAATCCAGCTTCATTTAGTTGATAAAATAATCTAGTAAGTCCAATTGATATTCCTACTCCTGGTAGTTTTTGTTTTGTATAGTATTCCGCTAAATTATCATATCGTCCACCAGAACACACCGAACCGATAGAAGGATATTCATTTAGAAATGTTTCATAGACTGTGCCAGTGTAGTAATCAAGCCCTCTGGATATCTTTAAATCTATTTTAATATTATTATCAGGAACTCCAAACAATTTTACATATTTAGTAACTGTCGAAAGCTCTTCAAGACCAATTTTAAAGTTTTCATTAGAGATGTTTAAATTTTTTAATGACAGTAAAATATCTTGGTTGCTTCCTGTTATATTAATGAATTCAAGTATTTTTTCTATAGCGACCTTACTTATTCCACTACTAAGTAGCTCCTCAGTAGTTGCTTCAACTCCAATTTTATCTATTTTATCAATAACCCTTAAAACCTCTGCTTTATCTTGGATTTCTAAAGATTCAAAGAATCCATTTAACAATTTTCTATTATTAATTTTTATGGTGAAATCCTGGAAACCAAGATTGTTGAATAGTGAATAAATAATACTAGGTATTTCGGCATCGCTTAAAACACTTAAATTGTTGTTTCCGATAATATCAACATCACATTGGTAAAATTCACGGAAGCGGCCTTTTTGATTTCTTTCTCCTCTATACACCTTACCAATTTGATATCTTCTAAATGGAAAAGTTAAGGAATTATAATTTTGCGCCACATACCTTGCTAGTGGAACGGTTAAATCAAATCTAAGGGATAAATCATTACTACCCTTTGTAAATCTATAGATTTGCTTTTCAGTTTCTCCCCCACCTTTTGCCAGTAGTATTTCAGATTTCTCTATTACCGGCGTATCTATGGGCATAAATCCAAAGCTCTCATAAGTTGCCCTTATTGTATCTGCTAATTTGTTAAACTGAATTTGATCTGCTGGCAAAAGCTCCATAAAGCCAGGTAAAATTGATGGTTTTACGATTTGATTTTTCATTTTTAATACCTCCTATAAAAATATAAAAAACCCCACGTAAGTGATTTACCTACGTGGGTGATATTCCTCCAAAGCGTTCTTTAAATTATACTATATATAATTAAATTCTTCAATAACAAATATATATTTATTTAGTGTAATTATTTAAAGAATATTTTAATGTATAAATTTGAGCATTATGGACTTATAGGTAGATTATTAGTGAATAATTCGATAATATAGCGCGTAGGTGGAAAAAATAATGTAAAATCGGATTATTTATAGTTGACAAGTTTACTAGGAGTTGATATTATGGTTTTATAAAGTATAGTAAAACACTCTACTTTGAAGGAGTGATTAAATGAAATTATCTACTAAGGGAAGATATGGGGTTAAAGCCATGGTAGATTTAGCGATAAATTATGGAGAACAACCTGTATCTATAAAAAGTATATCAGAAAGACAAAGTATTTCTGAATATTATTTAGAACAATTGTTTTCCTCACTTCGCAAAGCTGAACTTATTAAAAGTGTAAGGGGAGCTCAGGGAGGGTATATACTCAATAGAGCACCAGAAAAAATAACTATTTATGAAGTTATTAACGTACTTGAAGGACCAATTGAAATCTCTAATTGTTTAGAAGAGGGCTCATGCAATAATATTGATTGTTGTGCTACAAGATTATTATGGAAGAAAATAAAAAATAGTATAGATAGTGTAACCACTTCAATAACTTTAAAAGATATTGTAGATGATTACAACAAAATGACATTAATTAAAGGAGTGAAAGATAATGAATAAATCAATTTATATGGACCATGCTGCAACCACTTATACTAAACCAGAAGTAATGGAAGCAATGATTCCTTATTTCACAACATATTTTGGGAATCCTTCTTCAATTTATTCTTTAGCAAGAGAAACTAAAAAAGCTATTGATGTTGGTAGAATGCAGGTAGCAAAAGCTATAAATG
Source organism: Clostridium sp. (assembly GCF_016650095.1). Taxonomy (GTDB): domain Bacteria; phylum Bacillota; class Clostridia; order Clostridiales; family Clostridiaceae; genus Clostridium_AD. Next base: position 3,945 of record NZ_JAENWL010000026.1, read on the forward strand.
CCAGCGAAAATGAAATTTACTTTACTGGTGGAGGTTCAGAAGCGGATAATTGGGCAATAAAGGGAATAGCTTCTGCTCATAAGGAAAAGGGAAATCATATAATAACAACAACTATTGAACATCATGCAGTATTGCATACTTGCGAATATTTAGCTAAGAATGGATTTGAAATTACATATTTACCTGTTGATGAATACGGGCTTATTAACATTAAAGATTTAGAAAATGCAATTACAAACAAAACTATTTTAGTATCGATAATGTTTGCTAATAATGAAATTGGAACAATAGAGCCAATAAAAGAAATAGGAGCATTATGTAGAAGTAAGAAAATTCTTTTCCATACAGATGCAGTTCAAGCAGTAGGTAATATTCCAGTAGACGTAAAAGAAATGAATATAGATTTATTATCACTAGCTGGTCATAAATTCTATGGACCTAAGGGTATAGGAGCACTATATGTAAGAAAAGGTATTAAAATAGAGAATTTAATACATGGTGGTGGACAAGAAAGAAATAAAAGAGCGGGTACTGAAAATGTGGCTAGCATAGTGGGGATTGGTAAAGCTATAGAACTTGCTACTCAAAATATTGAAGAAAAGACTAAAAAAATAGTATATTTAAGAGATAAGCTTATGAATGGATTATTAGAAGTGCCTTATACAAGATTAAATGGACCAAGAGGAGAAAATAGACTTCCAGGTAATGCTAATATTTGTTTTAGGTTTATAGAAGGTGAATCCATATTATTAATGTTAGATGCAATTGGCATTGCGGCATCAAGTGGAAGTGCATGTACATCAGGTTCTTTAGATCCATCTCACGTTTTACTAGCGATAGGTCTTCCACATGAAATAGCTCATGGATCCCTAAGATTGTCTCTAGGAGATGCGACTACTGAAGCAGAAGTAGATTTTGCATTAGAAACAATACCAAAGATTATTCAAAGATTAAGAGATATGTCACCATTATGGGATGATTACTTAAAGAAAGGGGAAAAATAATATGATGTACAGTGAAAAAGTTATGGACCATTTTACTAACCCAAGGAATGTTGGAGAAATTCTAAATGCTAGTGGAATAGGTGAAGTTGGTAATGCTAGATGTGGAGACATTATGAAGGTTTATTTAAAAGTAGAAGATAATATAGTAGTAGATGCAAAGTTTAAAACGTTTGGTTGTGGATCTGCTATAGCATCATCAAGTATGGCGACAGAACTTATTAAAGGTAAATCAGTAGATGATGCATGGACATTAACAAATCTAGCTGTAGCGGAGGCCTTAGATGGACTTCCACCAATAAAAATGCATTGCTCGGTCCTTGCTGAAGAAGCTATTCACAAAGCAATTAATGATTATAGAAGTAAAGCTGGACTTGAAGTATGGGATTATACGCAGCACGATGATATACATGCCGAGGTACACGGAGAATAGGGGATATTAAATGAAAAAAAAAGTAGTTATAGGAATGAGTGGTGGAGTAGATAGCTCTGTAGCTGCATATCTTTTGAAAGAGCAAGGCTACGAAGTTATAGGAATTATGATGAAGCTCTCTGCAGATAATCCTGATTATGAAGAAAACGAAGGTGGATGTTGTTCTATTTCAGCGGCAAATGATGCAAGGCGTGTTGCAGATGTACTAGATATACCCTTTTATGTTATGAATTTTAAGGATGTGTTTAAGACAAATGTTATTGATAACTTTATAGATGAATATATGGAAGGTAGAACTCCTAATCCATGTATTGTTTGTAATAAGATTATTAAATTTAAAGAATTTTTGAGAAAAGCACAGGCGCTTGGAGCTGATTATATAGCCACAGGTCACTATGCTAAAATTGAAAAACAAGAAGAAAGATATGTGCTTAAAAAATCAGATGATGATAAAAAAGATCAAACTTATGCGTTGTATACTTTAACTCAAGAACAATTAAGTCACACTTTGATGCCTTGTGGAGATTATTCTAAGCCAGAAATAAGAAATATTGCAGAGAGAATTGGACTAGAAGTTTTTAGAAAAAAAGATAGCCAAGAAATTTGTTTTATACCTGACAATGACCATGGGGCTTATATTGTAAAGTACAGTGGCAAGGATATAAAGCCAGGAAACTTTGTTGATAAACAGGGTAAGGTTCTAGGATTACATAAAGGGATAGTGTATTACACTATAGGACAACGAAAAGGGTTAGGTATCGCTCTAGGAAAGCCTGTTTTTGTTACTGATATTAATCCTTTAACCAATCAAGTTGTATTAGGTGACGAAGATGATATCTTCAAAACCGAACTTGTAGCAAAAGATTTAAACTTCATTCTGTTTGATAAGCTGACCTCAAATTTAAGAGTTACAGCTAAAATTAGATATTCTGCAAGACCTCAATTAGCTACTTTAATTCCGATGCAAAATGGCAGGGCAAAAGTAGTATTTGATGAGAAACAAAGAGCTATAACCAAAGGTCAATCAGTAGTTTTCTATTTAGAAAACTTAGTAGTTGGTGGGGGTATAATAGAGGAAGTTTTATAAATTCAGATTATGTTAAAATAAATAAAGCCAATTTAGTGGATAATTTAAGCCGAGGGGTATCTAGTTAAAAAACTAGGTAGTCCTCTGTATTTATAGGAGATGGTATTTATGATATATAGTGATAAGGTTATGGAACACTTTTATAGCCCAAGAAACATGGGGATATTAGCCGATGCTAACGGAATCGGAGAGGCAGGAGACTCTAAATGTGGTGATATAATGAAGATTTATATAAAGGTTGAGGACAATATAATAAATAGTGTTAAGTTTAAGGCCTTTGGCTGTGGGTCTGCAATAGCTTCTTCTAGTATTGCTACGGAACTTATAAAGGGTAAAACTACAGAGGATGCATGGAAGTTAACTAACAAGTCAGTTATTGAAGCTTTGGAGGGATTGCCGGCTTTAAAAGAGCATTGCTCTGTTCTTGCAGAACAAACTATACATAATGCAATAAATAATTATAGAGAGTCACAAAACCTCCAGCTTTGGAATGATGATTTTAAATAAGTACTTTTTTAGCATTTATCTTTAATTATTGTAATAATTCTTAGACTAATTGGAAAACATAACTATAAATAAAAAATAATTAGTTTTTATGATATAGGAGATAAGATGTTTAAAAGTAAAGATTTTATATTTATGAATGTTGTGAGTGTGGAAGGTAAGAAAATAGGATTTATCAAAGACTTGTTAATAGATTTTAATAAAGGGAAGGTAATTGGGTTTGTAGTATCTCCATATAAATTTTTTCATAAAAATGTAAGTGTATTAAAAGAAGATATTATATATTTTAATAAACATATGGTAGTTAAAAAAGTAGAGAAAAATAAATATCTATGTCTGCATAGTTTTGTTAGTATGGATGTAATAGATAAATGTAGCAATGTATATGGTATGGTTGAAGATATTTCGTTTACATGTGATACATTTGAAATAAAAGGAATTATAGTATCTTCTGGATTTATTATAAATTTAATTAGAGGGAAAAGAATAATGCTAATAAATGAACTAATACTTGGAGAAGAAAATATTCTTTACCTTTCAAACTGCAATGATTATTCTTTTAAAAGTATGCCACATAGCTTCTTTGTAGAGGGAAAAGCAAATGAAAAAAATTAATAAAAAGAAGATAGTTATGATTATTCTAAGTATTATATTTTTTGTAGTAATATTCTTTATTGCAATAAGGATACCTCTTATTAAACAATTAATAAATTTAGTGTTTATATCCTTCATTTTGTCTTATATATTAAAGCCATTATATATGATTTTAATTAAAAAAGGTGTAAATAAAAAAGCAGCCTCGGCTTTAATAATAGTAGGATTATTGGGTTTGATACTTTTAACTTTTATAGTGGTAATACCATCAATATTTAGAGAAGGTTTAAACATAGATAAATCAATAAATGAGTTAGAATATTATTTGACTAATGCAAATATGAAAATAAAAGTGTTAAACACTAACAAAGTAATAAGTGGTATTATGAACACTATATACCATAAAGCAAATGCTCAAATACTTGTAATTTCAGGTAAAATATTTGAGTCTATCATGGGTATGGGTGAAAATATAATAACTTACATGGTTTCGCCTTTAATTATTTATTACTTTCTGTGCGATAGTGAAAATATGATAAATAAGACATTAATAGCTTTTCCGCCAGAAAGCAGGAATGTAATAAAGAAAATCATAGCGGATATTGATAAAGTACTAAGTAGGTATATTATGAGCCAACTTATTTTATGTGGAATTATAACCATTGCTACATTTTTGATTTTACTAATTATGAAAGTTGATTTTCCTTTGATACTTTCCTTAATAAATGGGGTTTTTAACATAATACCTTATTTTGGACCTATATTTGGTGTAATACCTGCTATTTTAATAGGATTATTGTCCTCTCCAAAAACAGCATTGTATACAGCATTGTGGTTATTTGCACTACAACAATTGGAAGGTAGTATATTGTCGCCAAAAATAATCGGAGATAGTATAAGTATGCATCCATTAACTGTAATAATATTATTAATTATTGGTGGAGAGGTTGGGGGAATTTTAGGTATGATACTGGCAGTTCCACTCGGAGTAGTGATTAAAGTTGTATACGAGGACTTAAACTATTATTTGTTTTAAAAAACAATTATAAATGTTATATAACAACTTATAGAACTTACCTTTTGAAATGTCGTTAAATATTTACAACAACTTTATTTTTCTTCTAATTTGTATATATTGAAGTGCGAAGGTAAAATATGCTATAATAAATATAATTTAATACTGGTAATGATAAGAATTAGTAAGTATATTTAAGTATTTAGAGAGGAAGTGCAAGGTGAAAACTTCTTGCTAGATATATTGAAGCTATCTTTGAACCTTATTTCTTGAGAGATATTGCACGCGATTAATTTTTATTAATTATGCAGTGATATAATTAGGGTGGTAACGCGGAAAACTTTCGTCCCTTGTTTTAGGGGGAGTGAAGGTTTTTTAAAATTTAGGCACATCCAAATAAATAATTTGCCAGTATGCGCAATAGATAATTATAAGATTTTAAATTCTACATACAAATTATGATAAATAACGGAGGAGATATTATGGAAAATTTAGGACTAAATGAAATTAGAGAATCGTTTATGAAATTTTTTGAAGGTAAAGATCATCTTAGGATGGAGAGTTTTTCGCTAGTACCTAAAAATGATACTAGTTTATTACTTGTAAATGCAGGTATGCAACCACTTAAACCATATTTTACTGGAATACAAACGCCACCTAATGTTAGAGTAACTACTTGTCAAAAATGTATTAGAACTGGAGATATAGAGAATGTAGGAAAGACCTCAAGACATGGGACTTTTTTTGAAATGCTTGGGAATTTTTCTTTTGGGGATTATTTCAAAAAAGAGGTTATTCCATGGTCTTGGGAATATTCAACAGAGGTTTTGAAGATACCAAAAGAAAATTTATATGTAACAATATATTTAGATGATGATGAGGCTTTTGATATATGGAGTAAAAATACAGATATTGATGCGACACGGATTTTTAGATTAGGAAAAGAAGATAACTTCTGGGAAATAGGTCAAGGTCCTTGTGGCCCATGTTCTGAAATACACTATGATAGAAATGTGGAACTTGGGCAAATAAAAACTGCTGAAGACTTTGTTAAAGCTGGAAATGAAGATAGAGTAATAGAATTTTGGAACTTAGTGTTCACTCAATTTAACAAGGATGAGCATGGTAGTTATAACAAATTAAAAAATCCTAACATAGATACAGGTATGGGCCTTGAAAGAATAGCTGGCATAATGCAAGGTACAAATAGTATTTTTGAAGTGGATACTATAAAAAATATTTTAGAAGAAGTTTCAAGAGTTTCAAAAGTCAAATATGGACAAAGTCGCAATGAGGATATATCACTCCGGATTATAACAGACCATGTTAGAAGCACAACATTCATGATAAGTGATGGTGTTCTTCCATCTAATGAGGGAAGAGGTTATGTTCTTAGGAGACTACTTAGGCGCGCAGCAAGACATGGTAGATTACTTGGAATTAAAAATAATTTCTTATATAAACTTTGCAGCACTGTTATTGAAAATTCATTTAAGGCATACCCTGAATTAAAAGAAAAAGAAGATTATATTAAGAAGGTTATAAAACTTGAGGAGGAAAGATTCTCAGAAACTTTAGATTCAGGTATGGATATTTTAAAAGTTTATATAGAAGAGCTTGAAAACAATAATGATAAAATTTTGAGTGGAGATAAAGCTTTTAAATTATATGATACATTTGGATTCCCGTATGAGCTTACGGAAGAAATACTAGAGGACGCGGGGCTCGGAATTGATTCAGAAGGGTTTAATAGTGAAATGCAAAGTCAGAGAGAAAGAGCAAGAGCTGCTAGAGGACAGTCAAATTTTATGGGTAGTGGAGATAATGTACTTAATTTAATCCCTAAAAATATTGAAACAAAATTTGATGGATATGATAAAATGGAGCTTACAGCTAAGGCTAAAATTTTAATTAGTAACGAGGAACTTGTTTCTGAACTTTCAAAGGGTTCAAAAGGTATTATTGTAACAGAAGTTACTCCTTTCTATGCTGAAATGGGAGGGCAAGCTTCAGATAAGGGGATAATCTTTAATAATAACTTTAAAGCAGAAGTTTACGATTGCCAAAAGAATGCTTCTGGTAAAGTTGTACACTTTGTTAAGGTGCTAGAAGGAACAGTAAAAATAGATGAATTATTAACTCTTGCGGTTGACGAAGATAGACGGACTGAAATTTGTAAAAATCATACAGCAACTCACATGCTACAAGAAGCATTAAAAAGAGTTTTAGGTGATCATGTTCACCAATCAGGCTCTTATGTAAATGAAAGTAGATTAAGATTTGACTTTACCCACTTTTCTGCTTTAACTGAGGAAGAAATTGCTGAAGTTGAACTAATTATAAATAACAATATTATGCAAGTTAATAAGGTTGAAACTAATGTTATGACTATAGAAAAAGCTAAGAAAAGTGGAGCTATAGCATTATTTGATGAAAAGTATCAAGAAGATGTTAGAGTAGTATCCGTAGGAGAGTATAGTAAGGAATTATGTGGCGGTACTCATGTGAAAAACTCAGGGGAAATTGGATTATTTAAAATTTTATCTGAAGCAGGAGTAGCAGCAGGAGTTAGAAGAATTGAAGCTATAACAGGTAGTAGAACTATAAAATATGTAGAAGATAAAAATAATTTAATAAAAGAAATTGGAAGTGCATTGAAATGTTCAGAAAAAGACATAATAAATAAATTGCAAACTCAATTGACAGAATTAAAAGACAAGGAAAAGGAAATAATATTATTAAAAGGTAAATTAGCTAGTTCTTCTTTAGATGAAATTTTAAATAATATTAAAGAGGTTAAAGGGGTTAAAGTGATTTGTGGAACAGTAAAAGATATAGATGTCGATGCATTAAGAGATTTAGCTGACAAACTTCGTGATAAACTTGTTGATGGTGTTGTGGTACTAGGAAGCACATCAGACGATAAAGTACAATTTGTTGCAATGGCATCTAAGTCTGCAATAGATAAAGGCATACACTGTGGAAAAATAATTAAAGAAGTTGCTAAAATCGCTGGAGGCGGTGGCGGTGGAAGACCTGACATGGCACAGGCAGGTGGAAAACTTCCAGAAAAATTAGATGATGCAATAGATAATGTATGCTCTATAATTGAAACATTGGTAAAGTAGTATACTTTTTGTAAAAGTTGTTTTATAATATAACTAATAGAAGTAATTCGATTAGCGTTAGCATGTAATTATGGAACTTATTGTAAGTGGGGAACTGCACTATATTGATACATAAGAACCCCATTTATTTATGGTTGGGGATTCAAAGTGTTTAGTGTTTAATGAGAGAAGGGGTGTATAGAATGGATACTAATCAAAATACAGTCCAATTTGATTTTGTGAAAGATAAAAAAGATTTGACAAAAACTATTTTGACTGACGTATATAATTCACTTATAAAAAAGGGATATAACCCAGTAAATCAAATGGTAGGCTATTTAATTTCAGGTGATCCAACATATATAACGAACTATAATGGAGCAAGAGCGTTAGTAAGAAAGCTAGAGCGAGATGAAATTTTAGAAGAAGTTTTGAAATCTTATCTAGACATTAAAAAATAAGATGCCCTTGTGGGCATTTTATTTTTTAATGTCTAGATTAATTAGTATATTATTAAAGGAGTATGTGAATGAGAATATTAGGTTTAGACGTTGGAGACAGAACAATAGGGGTAGCCGTATGTGACCCATTAGGATTAACAGCTCAAGGAATTACAACAATTAAAAGAAAAAGCATAATTTTAGATATTGAAGAAATTGCAAAAATATGCAAGGAATACAATGTGGAAAGTTTTGTCGCTGGACTTCCTAAAAATATGAATGGTACAATAGGACCACAAGGGGAAAAGATTCAGCGGTTTTGCGATGTGCTAAAAGAAACCTTACATTTAGAGGTAAAAATGTGGGATGAGAGATTAACTACAGTAGCTGCTAATAGGGTAATGCTTGAGGGAGATTTATCTAGATCAAAACGAAAAAAGATTGTAGACAAAATTGCGGCTACTTTCATTTTACAAGGATATTTAGATAGTCTTGGCACTCGTTTATAAATTTTATAAATTTTTAATTTATAAAATATGAAATTGAAATGGAATTAAATACATAATTTGAAAGGAGATAATAAAATGGATAACAATGTTGAAACTATATTATTAAACGATGAAGAGGGTAAAGAAATAGAATTTGATGTACTAACTAAATTAGACATCCAAGATAAGGAATATGTTATTGTTGCACCGACTGGAGAAGAGGATATTGATGCAATTGCACTGAGAGTTGATAAGGACGCAGAGGGTAAGGATATTTTAGTTACAATAGAAGACGATGAGGAGTTTGAAATGGTTTCAGAAGCATATGATTTAGTTTTTTCTGACGAGGATTAATTACATTTCAGAAAAAAGTCTTTAATTAATCTACTTTAGTAGATTTTAGATAAATTATCCTATTTCTTCAAAACTAAATGATTATCAATTGACAATATCATAGAAAAGTATTACACTAAAGCTATAGTAAGTATAATTTACATTGATAAATCAAATAGTAGTTGTAGAAAAGGTGGGATTTATATGCAAAATTTATCACCAGAGAGCATTGAAAGTTTAAAGGAAACCTTAAAACAAAAGGGATATAAGCTTACTCCACAGAGGAGGGCTATTTTAAATGGTATAATTAAGAGTGAAGGTAGCCATCTTACTGCAGAAGAACTATATGACTTGGTTAAATTTGACTGTCCAGAAATAGGCCTTGCTACAATTTACAGAACAGTTCAACTTTTAGAAGAAATGTGTGTAATTCGAAAGCTGGATTTAGATGATGGCTGCAGCAGATATGAACTTATTCATGAAGATGAGAACCACCAACACCATCACCTGATTTGTAATCGGTGTGGTAAAGTATTAGAGGTGCATGGGGATTTACTTGAGGAACTAGAATCAATTGTTGAAAAAAAATATAACTTTAAAATTGAAGATCATAGTTTGAAGTTCTATGGTATTTGTGATAAGTGTATAGATAAATAATTTAAACATTTTTTATCATTTAGTAACAATCAATAATACACCTAGTTGACTTTTTTGCAAGATAACATTAGAATAAGTATAGTAAATGCGAAAATTGGATACTTCGAGACGTATCCAATTTTTGTTTGTGTAAAATGTAAAACTTACGAAAAAAAAATTGGAGGATTAATATGAATTTATTTACAAGAAATGATGTTAGAAATATAGCAATAATTGCGCACGTAGATCACGGCAAGACAACACTCGTGGATTGTCTACTTAAACAAAGCCATGTTTTTAGAGAGAATGAAAGAGTAGAAGAGAGAGTAATGGACTCTAATGATTTAGAAAAAGAAAGAGGAATAACAATTCTTTCTAAGAATACAGCAGTAATGCATAATGGGATTAAAATAAATATAGTTGATACTCCAGGCCACGCAGATTTTGGCGGAGAGGTTGAACGAGTACTTAAGATGGTTGATAGTGTACTTCTTGTAGTTGATGCATATGAAGGTCCAATGCCACAAACTAAATTTGTTTTAAAGAAAGCATTGGAATTAAATCTTAAACCTATAGTAGTTATTAATAAGATTGATAGAAAAGATGCTCGTCCTACAGATGTACTTGATGAAGTATTTGATCTATTTGTTGAACTTGGAGCAGATGATGAACAATTGGACTTTGCAGTGGTATATGCTTCTGCAAGAGAAGGATTTGCAAAGCTTAATGTTGAAGACGAAAGTGACAACATGGAACCATTATTTGATTCTATTGTAAAGAATGTACAGTCACCAGAAGGATATTTAGATATGCCACTTCAAATGCTTATTTCAACTATTGATTATAATGAGTATGTTGGAAAAATTGGAATAGGAAAAATTGAAAGAGGATCAATCAAAAGAAATCAACAAATAGCACTTATAAGAAAAGATGGTACAATAAACAATGTTAAAGTTTCAGCTCTTTTCGTATATAATGGTCTTAAAAGAGAAGAAACTGAAGAAGCAATGCTTGGTGATATCGTAGCAGTTTCTGGTATTCCAGACATTAACATTGGAGAAACAATAGCTGATGTTAATGAACCAGAGGCACTTCCATTTATTGAAATTGATGAGCCTACACTAACTATGAATTTTATGGTTAATAATTCACCTTTTGCAGGTCAAGAAGGAACTTATGTTACATCAAGACACATAAGAGATAGACTTATGAAAGAGCTTGAAACCAATGTTAGTTTAAAAGTAGAAGAAATTGATGATGGTTTCGAAGTAAGTGGAAGAGGAGAACTTCATCTTTCAGTTTTAATTGAAACTATGAGACGTGAAGGATATGAATTCCAAGTTTCGAAAGCAAATGTTATATACAAAGAGGAAAATGGCCATAAAACAGAGCCAATTGAGCATCTTACAATTGACGTGCCAGAAGAATTTATGGGCGTAGTTATGGAAAAAATGGGACCTAGAAAAGCAGAGATGGTTAATATGACTTCTGCAATAAATGGATACACTAGATTAGAATTTAAAGTACCATCAAGAGGTTTAATTGGGTTTAGAAGTGAGCTTATGACTGATACTAAAGGTAATGGTATAATGAATCACGTTCTAGATGGTTACACTAAGTATAAGGGAGAAATTCCAGATAGAAGTAGAGGTTCTTTAATTGTATTTGAAGGTGGAGAATCAGTAACTTACGGATTATACAATGCTCAAGAAAGAGGAACTCTTTTCATACCAGCAGGAATGCCTGTATATGCAGGAATGGTTGCAGGAGAATGTGCAAGAGCTGGAGACATAGAAGTAAATGTATGTAGAAAGAAACAGTTAACAAACACTAGATCTTCAGGAGCAGATGATTCACTAAAACTAACTCCATTAAGACCTATGTCACTAGAACAGTGTTTAGAATTTGTAGCTAATGATGAGCTAGTTGAAATTACTCCTCTAAACATTAGAATTAGAAAAAGATTATTAGACTCAGGAGAAAGAAAAAGAGCAACTAGTAAATCAAATAAATAGTTTGAATTATGGGGTGGTTTAATGAAAAAGATGGTGCTATTAATTGGGGTTTTAATAGTTTGCGTATTATTTGGGAATTTCCAGTATAAGAAAATAATACAGCATCCTATTAGAACTAATAAAGATGTCCATGTTACCGTTAAAAATGGAAACACTTTATATAGTATACTAGATGATTTAAACCAAACTGAGGATATAAAATACTCAAGTGTTATAAAATTTTATATCAAAAAAAATAAAATCAAATCCAATGTGCACATAGGAAAGTTCTTGATACCAAAAGATGTTACAGTTGATGAGCTAATAACTATATTATCAACTGTTGGAAATGAGGAAGATGTTATCAAAGTAACGGTGCCAGAAGGATTTGACATAAAAGATATTGCAAAGGTGTTACAAGAGAAAAGTATAATAAATAGTGAGAAATTTATAGAGAGCTGTAGAACTTACAAGCTACCTACTTATATTAATGAAAATGAAAACCGCAAATTTAATTTGGAAGGTTTTCTTTTTCCATCTACATATAACCTAAAAGCTGGTATGAGTGCGAATTCAATAATAAAATTAATGGTGGATAAGTTTTATAGTACTATAAATGAAATAAAAAAAGAAACTCCTATAGATATGAAAGAATTGGATAATATAATAATACTAGCATCAATTATTGAAAGAGAAACTAGTGATAAAATTGAACGAGGTAAAGTAGCCTCGGTTTTTTATAATAGATTAAAAAAAGACATGAAACTGCAATCTTGTGCAACTGTTTTATATTCTTTAGGTATACATAAAGATAAACTATACAATAAAGATTTAGAAGTTAAATCCCCTTATAATACTTACATAGTGACAGGACTTCCTGTAGGACCAATATGTAACCCAGGAAAAGACTCTATAAAAGCAGCTTTATCTCCTGCTAAAACAAGTTATTTATATTTTGTTTTAGATAAAGATGGAAAGCATTTTTTTACAGATGACTATAGTGAATTCTTAAAAGTAAAAGATGTAACACAAGGATTTTAGTTAACTGTGTTAGGCACATGAAAATATATTAGCAGTTTTAACTTGTTATTTATATTCATGTGCCTTAATGAATTTTTGGAGGAACAAAATGAGTGCGATAACATATGATTATATGGAACAATATTTAAGAGAATTGATACCTAGTAATACTGGTATTTTAGAAGAATTAGAGAATTATGCTTTGGAAAATAGAGTTCCTATAGTTCAAAAGGAAACTGCTAAGTTTTTAGAATTAATGATAACTGTAAATAGACCTAAAAAGATTTTAGAACTTGGTACGGCTATAGGATACTCTGCTATTTTAATGAATCAAACGCTTGGTGGATTAAGCGAAATTACCACTATTGAAAGAGATGAAAAAATGATAGAAATTGCAAATGCTAATATAGAAAAATATGGACTACAAAATAAAATAACTATTATACAAGGAGATTGTCTAGAAATTCTAGAAAATCTAGACAATGAATATGATATGATTTTTATGGATGCGGGTAAAGCACACTATAATCATTTTCTTCCTCACTGCCTTAGGCTTTTAAAAAAAGAAGGAGTTCTTATTGCTGATAATGTTCTTTTTAGAGGAATGGTTGCATCAAAAAATCTCGCAACACGTAGAAAGATCACTATAATAAAGCGTATGAGAACTTATTTAGAACTAGTATCTAATAATAAGGACCTTATAACTTCAGTAATACCAATGGGAGATGGAATATCAGTTACGGTAAGAAAAAGTGCAGAGAACGGCACTAAGTAAAAGTGCAGAGAA
>NZ_JAENWL010000214.1 GCF_016650095.1 Clostridium sp.
AACGAACGATAAAAAGCTTCCATAATAAATGTTGCAACTAAAGCTCCTGGATCAAGAAGTTCTCTTGAAGCCTCTCCTCTTGTTGCAGCACGACCATGAACGGCAATCATACCTTTGGTATTATTATATCCTTTCACAGAAGCCATATATGCTTTTTGAGCACTTTCTTCTAATGGTAATTCTTTTGTTTCAATAAGAGTCTCAATTGCTGGATTTAATCCATCCACAAATGTTTTCTCTCCAATATTAGCTTTACCTCTATGAATAACTCCATCAAGAAATGACTTAAATATTTCATTAATATCATCTCTATCTAATTCTGTTTTACCCTTTAAAGTTTTGCCCGCTTGCATAAGACCTGAAGCCATTAATGTTCCCATTGTTGATGGTACTGCAGTACTCATAGCCTTTCCTGCAATATAAAGTACTTTTCCACAGTCTTCTTCGCCATTATCTTTAACAGCGTTATAAGCAGCACTAAAACCATCACTCATGGTTAATCCAAGATCACCATCACCTACAATGCTATCTTCTTGTATTAAATTATCTCTTTGAGCACACATAATTTCAGCAGCTTTTTTTAGAAAGTTTTTAATTAATGTTGAATTCATTTTTCAAATTCTCCTATAGTTGTTGAAAAAAAGGTGTTTGAGCTGGAGCATCTAAATACTTCTTGAGTTCATCGTCTAATTTTAGTATTGAAATTGATACACCTGCCATCTCGATAGCAGTAGCATATTCACCTACATAATATCTATGTACTTTGATGCCTTCTGATTTTAGAATTTCATCTATTTTTCTTAACATGATATATTGTTCATCTAATGGAGTAGCTCCTAGTCCATTAACCATAACAGCTACTTCATCGCCAGAGACAAAAGGAATATCGCTAATAATCTTATCTACCATTTCTTTAGCAACTGCATCAGCTGGTTCTAATTTTCCTGTTCTAATTCCAGTTTCTCCATGAATACCCATTCCGATTTCCATTTCATCATCTGCAATTGTGAATCCAGGTTTACCAACTCTAGGAACAATACAAGGAGTGAGTGCAACACCCATTGTTCTAACATTAGCACAAGCTTTTTCTGCAATTCTTTTTACTTCGCTTAAAGGAAGCATCGCATCGGCTGCTGCACCTGCACATTTATATACAAATACAATGCCAGCAACACCTCTACGGGTATTTTTCTTATCTGTAGCTGCAGGAGCAGCTGATGCAACATCATCCCCTGCTACAACTGATTCAACTTTAATATCTTCTTCAAATTCAGCCATTTCTGCAGCCATATCAAAATTGAAGATATCACCATTGTAATTGCCGTAAATGTATAGCACACCTGCTCCGCTATCAATATGTTTAGTACATTCAAACATTTGTTCTGCGCTAGGACTCTGGAATACATCACCAACAGAACATGCATCAAGCATACCTTTTCCAACATATCCTAAAAAAAGAGGTAGGTGACCACTACCACCACCTGTTGCAATACCAACTTTTCCTTCTTTCTTATTTGCTGATACTAAACAATGAACATCATTGTTTGCATAAGTAATTAAGTCCGGATGTGCAATATAAAGACCCTGTAACATCTCTGTTACGTAATTTTCTGGTTTGTTTATTAGTTTTTTCATTTTTTTATGCTCCTATAAAGTAATTTCAATTTGATTTTCGATTGGATAATTGATAACAATACAATCATTTTTGTAGGTTCTCTCTGGTAAAACAACCATTACATGTCCCTCTTCTTTATCAATAGAAAAAGGTGCTAGATGATAAACACCAACATTTAATTTTACAATTGTACCTTTTTTAATAATAAATGCTTCTGTGAGTTCTGGTTTAATCTCGACACTTGGGGGAGCTACATGAATTACAATATCAGTATCGATAGGTAATAGTATTTCTCCTGTGTAATTATGATATTCAACAGTTTCTACAATCATCTTATTAGGTTTATAAACCTTTAATGAAGAAAATCCTGTACTCATACTTTTGTTCATTGGATTAATTAAGTGATCTGGATAAAAGTCTCCAAGGTTATTTCCTTGAGGATTTATCATGTCATAAAAACATCCAAATTTTTTAAAATTATCATTATTAATGATATTAGCTTTAATCTTTCTCATCTATTTTACCTTATCCTTTCTTTCATCTAAATAATTTGTTATTAGAATTGCAAATACTAAAATTAAACCAAATACAAATGTTTTTAAGAATGAATTAATTCTCATTATATTAAAAGCACTTGATATCAATTGAAGTAGAATAACAGCTAAAGCAACACCGAATATATTACCTTTACCACCATCTGGATTAGTACCACCTAGAACAACAATCAAAAGAGTTAATAGAGTATAAGATTTACCATAATCACTCTTAGCTGAATTGTAGTGGCTTGAAATAAGTATTCCACTTATAGCTCCTGTCATTCCACTAATCATATAAGTTGTTAGAGTTACTTTTAAATTGTTAATTCCAGAATACTTGGAAGCTATTTCATTTGTTCCCATAAATTTTAGTTGTTGACCATAAACAGTTGATCTTAAAATATAAGCAGTTATTATAGTTACAGCTATAAAGATATAGAAAGGAAGTGGAATTCCAATGAAGTTTTCATTTGCTATCTTTTCGAAATTCGAAGGTAGTCCTGTCATTGCAGGTCCTTTAGTTATTGCTAGACCTAAACCTTGGAATAGTTGAAGACCACCTAGAGTTACAAGCATTGCAGGTATCTTTAGATATCCAATTAAGAAACCATTAAATAGACCACAGGCTGCACCTGTTAAGAGAGCTGCTAATATTCCAAGTGTCATTGAGAACGGTGAGTTCCCTAAAGCAATCATTACTGATGCTCCTATAATACTAGCAAAGTTTGCAATTCCAACAAGTGATAAATCAATACCACCACTCATCATTGCAAGCATCATACCAAAGCATAAGATACCATATTCAGGTAGTTGTATTAGCATACCTCTCATATTAGCGGGACCCAAGAAAGATCTAGGTTCTAATATGCTCATTATTATGAATACTGCAATAATTAATGAGCTTATCATTAAATTATGTTTATTTATTTTGTTTAGTGAATTTTTATTAATCATTTTGTTCTCCTAAATCTTTGCACTGTTTGCTATTAACTTAGCACGAACAGAAGTTATTCCTGTTCCTAAAACAATGATTAATCCAACAACAAATGTTTGGAAATGAGTAGGTACTCCAACTATAACTAAGTTGTTTTGCACTAAAGCTATTAGAAGTACTCCTAAAATAGTACCAATAACAGTACCATGACCACCGGTAATTCTAGTTCCACCAACAACAACTGCTGCTATTACCATCATCTCAGAACCCATAAGGTTTTGAGGGCTTGCTTGTCTCATTAATATTGTATATGTAACACCACCAACAGCTGCAAAAACACCGGCAAACATGTAGAGAATACTTTGAATTTTTACAACATCATATCCGGCAATTCTAGCGGCATTCTTATCACCACCAATTGCATAGATACCTCTTCCAAAGATAGTGAACTTAAGAACAATATATATAAATAATAGTAGTATGATTGGAATTAGTATTAATGAAGTCATTCTGTAAGATATTCCGTTATCACAAACATAAGTAAATAAGAATGATTTTGATAAACTATCAATGTGCTCTGGAATTGCAGATAATTCTCTAGTTCCTAAAAAGGCAAGGGTTGCACCATTTGCAATACTGCTTACACCTAGTGTTGCAATTAAAGGAGACATTTTTTTCTTTGCAACTAGGAACGCATTTAAGGCACCAAAGGCTAATCCACTTAAACAGGCTACTCCATAGAAGAAGAATACATTATCAATTTGAAATTTTATTATTAATATTATTGTTGAATAAGCAGAAAAACAAGCAATAGCTGGGAATGAAATATCAATTCCACCACTAATA
Source organism: Clostridium sp. (assembly GCF_016650095.1). Lineage (GTDB taxonomy): Bacteria > Bacillota > Clostridia > Clostridiales > Clostridiaceae > Clostridium_AD. Next base: position 3,932 of record NZ_JAENWL010000214.1, read on the forward strand.
ATGATTACCATTTCAATAGTCGCAAATATTAGTGTAATTAACATAACTCTTAAAAGTGAAATAATTGTTGCTCCACTAAGAAAAGCTGGATTCACAATACTAATTAGCATAGATAATACAATAATTGTATAAGCAACAATAGCTTCATTTGTTGTTAATTTTTGTTTTAATCTAGAATTCATTCTGCTTTTTCTCCCTTGCTGCTTGACGGATAATTTCTGTAACTTGAGCCTCTGTATAATTGCTCATTTTTAAAACTCCTGAACTCTCACCATGATTCATGATTATCATCTTATTGCAATTGTAATAAAGCTCACTTAAATCATCTGAAATAATTATTATACCAACACCTGTTTTGGCAAGGTTATGTAAAATCTTATGGATATCAGCTTTTGAACCAATATCAACACCAACTGTTGGACCATTAAGGATTAATAATTCAGGGTGAGTGTTTAGCCATTTAGCTATAACCATCTTCTGTGCATTACCACCTGATAAAGTTTTTATTAGAGCTGAAGTAGATGGAGCAACACAACCAATATCTTTAATCCATTGATTTGTTACATCGTCTATCCTTTGACGATTAAGTTTACCCTTATCCATATATTCTGATAGAGATGCTGCTACAGTGTTATCGCTAATAGATCTTTCAAGAAATAATCCTTGTGTAAGTCTATCTTCCGGAACATAGCCTATTTTGTTAGCTACTGCATCTGGTATAGATTTAATAGGTTTTGTTCTTCCGTTAATTGTAATTGTTCCTGAAGTAGCTGGTGAAATACCAAATAAAGTATCACCAATTTCAGATCTACCAGAGCCTAAGAGTCCTGTAATACCAAGAACATCACCTTTGTTTAATGTAAAATTAACATCATTAAAACAACCCTCAAGACTTAAATTTGATACATTTACAATCTTTTCCGTGTTGTCATCATTTTCATACAATTCATCTACGATAGCTCTGCCTGTCATGCACTTAATAAATCTAGCTCTATCAAATTCTTCAATAGGACCCGTTGCAACATTTTCACCATTTCTTAGAATAGTAAGATGGTCTGCAATATCAAATATTTCTTCAAGTTTGTGATTTACAATTACAATAGCCATGCCTTTTTCTTTTAAGCATCTAAGAGTTGTATTTAACATATCAACTTCTCTAGCGGTTAAGGCAGTAGTAGGTTCATCTAAAATTAATAATTTAGCATCATTAATAATGGCCCTAGATATTGCAACCATTTGTTTATTTGAGACACTTAATCTTTCAACTAATACATCAGGGTCTATTTCTGCTCCAATCATTGCCATTGCTTTAAGAGCAAGTTCTTTTGCATTTTTCCAATTCATTTTCTTATTGTTGTCAAGAAGGTTCTTGTTCATTGCTATATTTTCAGCAACTGTTAGATTTGGGAAAACTGCAAAATCTTGATAAATACCCTGTATCCCTTTGTGAATGGAATCAATAGGATTGAGGTTTTTAATTTCTTTATTATCAATAAAAATTTTTCCTGATGTTGGGTTATGAGTTCCAGATATTACTTTAATTAAAGTTGATTTACCACAGCCATTTTCACCTGCAAGGCAGTGTATTTCACCAGTGTTAATTGTTAAATCAACGCCTTTTAGGGCTTTAACCCCTGTAAATTCTTTTTTTATTTTTTCAAGATGAATAAATTCTTGTACCATTATTATTTACTCCACTAATAAAATAATGAGGGAGAAAAATTTGTTTTTCTCCCTCTTGTTGTTATTAAAATTTATTAGAAATTAATAGCTGGGTCGTCAACGTTTTCTTTTGTTATATCAATCCATGCTTGACCCGATAAAACACCGTTAGTTAAAGTTAAATTTTCATAACCAGGAACATTTAGGTTTAAGCCGTTTTGAATAGGTTCTTTATTTAATACTTTAATAGCTAATTCAATCATTGCTTTACCAGCTAGTGCAGGATCCCAGAATGATGCCATTGTAATAGTGCCGTCTTTGATATATTTACCAGCAACAGAAACTAAAGAAGTACCACAAATTGCAATTTTACCTTGTAGCCCAAGTTCTTCTACTGCTAGTGCTGCACCAGCAATATCAGACATCGCTGATCCTTGAATAGCTTTAATATTAGGATTAGCTGTTAGAACTTCTTTTACTTTGTTATATGAAGTATTTAGGTTATCAGCTGTTTCAATTTTATCACCATATTGTTTCATATTAGGATATTTTTCTTCTTGGAGTTTTTTTGCTGCATCAACCCATTGGTTATGTGATGCAGTAGTAAGAGATCCAACTTCAAAAATATATTCACCTTCACCACCAGTTAATTCACCAAGTTTGTCCATGAAGTGAGCACCATATGCTGCGTTTGAGAAAGCTTCCAAATCATAATCATAGTTTTTCATTGATGAAGCTTCCTGTGTAATAACTACAATTCCAGCCTCACGAGCTTTTTTCAAAACAGGTTCTAAAG